>JACSRI010000117.1 GCA_014879845.1 Opitutaceae bacterium | reverse complement strand
CGCGGGGCGGAGCGGAGAGGCAGTGCACGAGTGGCGTCATGGAGGAACGGAGACAGGCGACTCAGCGGTTGGCCGGGCGCTTGGGCTTGGGGTGGCCCTTGTCCTCGTCGGCTGGCGGCGGGGGCGGCGTGTGCGACTCGCCCGTGACCTTCTCGAGCATGGCGGCGTTCTGGTCGCTGAGGTTGACGTTGTTGATCATTCCAACGGCGTCGGAGTGCGCCTTGTCCATCGTGCGCACGACGGTGGGCTTGATGAAGACGAGCAGCTCGACCTTCTGGTGAGAGTCGGTCTTGCGCGAGAAGATCATGTCGAGGCCCGGAATGTCGCCGAGCAGGAACATCCGGCTGCGCGACGTGGTGGTGCGGTTGCGCTGCAGGCCGCCGAGCACGATGAGTTTTCCGTCCCTCACGCTCACCGTCGAGGTGGCCTGGCGGCGGATGATCGTCGGCTGTTTGTTATCGTCGATTTCGACCTCCTCGCCCACATCGTCGACCTTTTGGTCGATCTCCATCTCGATCACGTCGTTCGGACCGACCTTCGGCGTGACCTTCAACTCGATCGCGATGTCCTGGTATTGGACCGTCGACGTCGTCCCCGTGTTCAGGCCGCCGGTGACCGTGCCGGTGATCAGCGGACGTGATTCGCCGGCGATGAACGTGGCCTCCTTGTTGTGCAGCGTGGTGATCGTCGGCACGGAGAGCACGTTGACGTCGGAGTTGGTCCGGCCAGCGGAGACGATCGCGTCGATTGTCGCGTCGTCGATGCCGTTGCCGACGATCTGCGAGAAGATGCCGGTGATCGGGCCGAAGGCGCCACCGACATTCATCCCGCCCGCGGCGAGGTCTGGCTGGGGAACGATTCCGTCGTCGCCCGCGCCGGTGCGTCCAGCCTGGGAATAGTTGTAGGTAAACGCGTCGATGCCGCGCGTGTAGTTGCCGCCGAGCGTCACCTCGGCGATCACCACCTCGATTCGCACCTGCGCGAGCAGGATGTCGAGTTGCCCAATCACGCCCTTGATGAGGCCGAGGTCGTTGTTCGTGCCGGAGACGATCACCGCGTTGGTGCGCGTGTCGGCGATGATGGTCATCATCTCGCTGAACTGCGAACCCGTCGCCTCGAGCACGCCCTGCACGGCGGCCTGGGCCGCCTGCTGACGTTCCGGGCTGGCGATCGTCGCCGGTGTCGGCGCCGCCGGGAACGTCGCGCGCATCTGGTTCGCCCGCTGGTTCGCGTCGGCGCGATCGCCGCCGGTGCGCGAGCGCTGGCTGCGGCCGGAGGTGAGTTCGCTGAGCAGGCCGGCCAGTTCCTCGGCGTCGGCGTAGAGCATTGGGATCACTTCGATCGCGGTCGGCGGGTCGGCCGGGACGTCGAGCTTGGCGATCATGTCGTCGAAGAACGGGATGTTGGCCGGGTCGGTGATGACAATGAGCTGGTTGGTGCGCTCGTCGGCGTTGATCGCGGTGTTGGTCGAGAGCACGATCTGCTGGCCGCCCGCGCCGACCATGCCGGCGGCGGGCGCCGGCGCGCCGGGCGCCCCGCCCTGCTGCACGACCACGCGGCCGCCCTGCGAGCCGGACTTGGCGCTGTCGATCGTCGCACGGATGGACTGTGCGAGGTCGGAGGCGTTGGCGTACTGGATCTGGTAGAACTTCGTCTCGATGTTCAGCCGCTTGTCGATCTCCACGAGCAGCGTTTCCACGCGCTGCAGGTTCGAGATCGTGTCGGTCACGATCACCGTGTTCGAGTTCTGGAACGTCGCCACCTTCTGCAGGCTGAGGAACGGGCTGAGCTGCTGCAGGAACTGCTGCGGATCCAGATACTGGAGACGGAAGAGCTTGCTGACCACCCGGCCGCTCGGCGGCACGTCCCGGAGCGAGCCGACCACCAGCTCGGGCGCCTCGGCCTGCACCTGCTGCAGCGGCACGACCTTGATGAACTTCTCGCCCAGCGGGGTGAGGCCGATGCCGTTGAGCGAGAGCAGGCTCTCGATGGCGATGACCGCCTCGGCCTTGGTGAACTTCTGGCGGTTGAAGCCGTTGTTGAAGGTGATCTTGACCGGGGGAAGCGCCTGCGTGCGCACGACCGAGCGGCCGGTCAGCCACTCCATCTGCTGGAGCACGTCGCCGAGTTCCTGGTCGGCGAGGACGAACTCGATCACCTCGTTGGGGTCGCCGGCGGGGGCGATGCCGACCAGCTGCTGCGCCCGCAGCGGCGCGCCGAGCACGAGCGCGGCGCCGAGCAGGCCGACGATCCGGCGGAACATGGGAATGCGGTGAATCATGGAAGGATCAATGCGTGTATTCGATCGCCTCGTACGTGAGCCGGGCGTTGACCTCGGCGGCGCCGGGGCCGCGCCCGGGGGCGGTCAGGATGATGGTCTTGAGGTTGACCGACGGGAGCGCGGCCGCGACCGCGCGCTGGAACTCGGCGATCTTGGTGTAGGGCACGCGGTCGAAGCTGACGTTGACCGTGTGGAAGGTCAGCCGGTCGCTGCGCGAGCTGGTCGACGGATCGATCTTGGTCTTGGGCGAGAGCCCGGCCTGGCTGGCATGGACCTCGAGCTGGGCCACGACCTGCGGGCGCGGCGGGAAGAGCTCGGGGTTGAGCGATTCGAGCGCGGCCTGGTAGTCGGCCTCGATGCGATCGCGCTGGCCCAGCGGGAGTTCCTGGCGGGCGTTGGCCTCGCTCATCTGCCGCACCTCGCGGAGCCGGTCGCCCAGGCGGCTGGGCAGCGAGCCCGCCCAGATCAGCACAATCACGGCGATGAACGCGGCGAGAAGGATCTTCTCGCGGCGGTTGCGCGCGAGGAAGAGCGGGCGGTACTGCTCGAGCAGGTCGATGAGGCGCGCCACGGCTTTCATGGGGTCGAGGCCTGTTGGGCGACCGCGAAGACGCCGGGTTTGAACTTCACGACGATCTTGAAGACGGTGATCGTGCCCTGGACCTTCGGGCTGCCCTCGTCGGGCGGGCCGTCGAGCTCGGGCATGGCCCGGAGCGCGGCCATGTAGGAGTTGAACTCGGCCATGTTCGACGCCTCGCCGCTGATCTCCATCTTGAAGCCGTCGAGGCGCGCCTCGGTGAAATAGAGCGTGGCGGGCCGGCCGCGGCCGAGCACGCGGAACATTTCGAAGGGATGCAGCGCCCGCTCCCGGAACTGCCGCAGGTTGAGCGTGAGGGCGTTCTTGTCCTCGAGCGCGAGCACGTCGGGCTGACGCGCGTCAAACCGCCTCTGCAGCCACGCGGAGTAGCCCGAGCCCGCCAGCACGAGCATCTCGCCGAGCACAAGCAGCAGCATGGCGGCGACCGCGCCCTGCACGACCCGCCAGAAGAGCAGGTCCACGCCCAGGCGCTTGCGCTGCGCCGCGACGAACTCCGGGTCGCGCACGTCCATCGTCCAACAATCACCCGTCGCGATGACGACCTCGCGGCAGTCCTCGGCGCGGCTCTCCCCGGTCAGTGGGAAGGTCAGCCCCTGCGCGCGTTGCTGCGGGGGCCCGGCGACCTCGAACTGAACCTCGCGGGCCGGGCCGGCCTGCACGAGACCAAGCACTGCGCGGCGCACGGCCGCAAAGGTCTCGCCATCGGCCTCCGGCGGGAGCGCGCGCGCCGCGGCCCGCACCGGCAGGTCGCGATCGACGTCGAAATAGAGCGCCGTGAGCGAGGCGGCCGAACGCATCAGCACGACCGTGGAAGCCGGGAAGCGCAACGTCAGCGCCGGGGCGAAATCCGGCAGGACAAACGGCGCGGCGTTCCACGACTCGGCCTGACCCGCCGGCAACCGGCGGCGGTAGGCCGCATAGACAAAAACCGCCGTGCCGTCGGCCGAACGCAGATAGCCGCTGTGCAGCTGATCGAGCGGAAAGGGCGAGAGTTCCTCCAGGCGCAGCGCCACGAATCCCGCCACCTCGCCGGCCTCGGTGCCCGCCGGGAGGTCGAAGCGGCGCATGAAGAAATGGTCTCCCGGGACGAACTGCACGGTCGGTGCAGGCGCGGCGGACGCGGGCGAGGATATGGATCGGAAAAGCTTCACGGGTTCGGAGTGCGCCCGGTCGGGACGGGCGTCGTGGAGTCCGCCGGCACGGCAATCGAGGAGTTGTGCCCGACGTCCTCGGTCATCTCAAGGAAAACGAAGGGATAGGAGACCTGGGTGGCGCCGCCCGAAGCCGACTCCGCCGGAGCCCCGGCGGGCCGGGAGTTGTTTTGGTCGGACCGACCACCCGAGAGGTTGCCGCTGGCGCCGCGCCCGGGTTGCACCACCGCCTCGAGCACGAAATCGTTGCCCCCTTCGTCGACCCGCACGCGGACGCGCAGGACGTTGATCTTGGTGTCCAGGCGGATGCCCTCGGGCAGCGGCCCGAGCACGCCGGCGATCTCCGCCGCGCTCGCGAAATACCGGTCGTCCGCGGTGCCGAGCGCGAGGTCGGCGCCGGCCAGATGACGGCGCAGCGCGTCGATCTGCGGATCGCTCACGCCGCCCAGGGCGCGCAGGGCGAGGTCTGAGATGCTGTTGATGTTGAGCGTGCCCGTGCCGACCTCGGACACCGTCTCCGCGAACAGGCGGTAGTAGTCGTTGGGCTGGCCGTGCTCGTCGAAGAAGAGCTGCCGGAACCCCTCGACCACAGCCAGTTCGCGCAGGCGCTTGATCGGCTGATTGCTCGCCTCGTGCGGCCATTCCGCCTGCTTGTAGATGTCGCTCTCGGCGCCGTCGATGCGCTCCTCGTCGTCGGTGTCGGTCCAGTCGAGCAGCGCGTTGGTCAGGTGGAGCACCTCGTCGTTGGCGAAGCCCATCTCGGTGAACAGCGGCACCAGCGTGAGCTCGTCGAGCGAGCGCAGCGGCAGGCGCCCGCTCTCGTCGATGAACTCGATGTGCACGCTCACGCCCTCCGGCGGCGCGAAGTCGGAGGCCGGGAGCGGGTCGGCCCAGCCCTGGGCGGGCGAGGTGAGGCCGCCGTCGACCGCGACGTAGTCGGCGAGCACCCCGAGCGTTGTCTCGAGTGCCGAGTACGCCACGAGGCGCAGGCGGGCGCGCGAGACATAGTGCCCCTCGGCCGCGATCTCGGACATGCCCTTCTCGGTGAATTGCACGATCAGGGCCGAGAGCACGACGATGATCACGAGCACGATGAGCAGCACGGCGCCGCGCCGGCGGCGGCGCGGCCCGAGGCCTCGCCCGGCCGGGCAAGCCGCGTCCACGCGATCGATGGGATCTGTGGCGTGCGCGTCCATGCTCAATAGACCGGCACCCCCAGCTTGGCCGTCGGGATGATCAGGTCGGTTTCCTGGATGTCGCCCTTGTATTCGAAGGTGAGGCGGATGCGCTGCGGCACGAGCCACTCGCCGGCCCGGCCGTCGACCGTGCCCGTGCGCGGCCGCTCCTCCTCCTCCCAGGTGGGCGTGGCCTTGTCGCCGTCGTAATAGAAATACCGGATGCCCGTCACATACCGCGAGACGAGCAGTTCGCGCGGCCGTTCGTCCTCAAAGTCGATTTCCAGGCGCGATTTCCACAGCAGGAACAGGCCCTTGCGCGGGTCCACGCGCAACGCGCACACGACGAACGGCAGCGGCTGCTCCGGCCAGGCGAACACACCCGGGCTGGTCGGCAGCTCGAAGGTGAGCAGCCGCTCGTTGCCATAGGCGTTGCCACGCACCTCCTGCCAGACGACCGGCTCCTGGCCGCTCTCCGTGCCGAGGGCCGCGGGCCCCTCGCGCTGCTCCTGCTGCGCCTCCTGGGCCTCGTTCTGCGCCGCGCCGACGCCGCTGGTCGCGGTGTTGTCCGGCGGCGGCTCGGCCTGGCGCAGGATCGTATCCAGAAAACGGGTGACCCCGCGCACGTGCTGGTCGAAGAGGCGCCGGCCCGAGCCGTTGCCCCAGACCTCACCCATGGAGAGCGCGAGCGTGACAGCGGCCACGATCAGGCTGCCGGCGATCGCGATCGAGAGGAGCACCTCGAGCAGGGTGAAGCCGCGCCGGGATCGGTGCAGCGGGCGGGAAGGTCTCGCCCGTCCATCCGAGACTGTGGTCGCCGGGATCATAGCGGGCGGGAGCGCTTGGCCTCCTCGATTTCCTTGCGGCGCTGGGCGCGCAGGTCGTCGCGGTCGGTCGGTTCCGACCAGTCCGGCCGCAGCAGCCAGAGCGTCTGCGTGAAGGTGCGCGCGGCGATGCGGTCGCCGTCGCCCTCGAGCTCGATCTCGAGGTCGACGCGGAAGAGATCGGCGATGCGCGTGGACGGCGTCACGATCGCCGTCCAGTGCGCCGGGCCGTAGTTGACTGTGGGGACATCCCCACCCTTCTCGATCTCCTCGAGTTCGGGCTGGAGCAGCACCTGCGCGCGCACGAGCGCGAGCTCGTCCTCGAGGGCCTGGTCGATCTTCACCTTCTCGAGGTTGTTGAGCACCGTCACGTAGGACGCGGCGAGCACGAGGCCGGCCACGGAAAAGAGGGCGAGCGCGAGCAGCACCTCGAGCAGGGTGAAGGCGCGGCGGCCGCGAACGCGGGCATGAAGCTGGGCGTGTTCAGCTCGCATCTTCATCGGGCAGGAGTTCCGCACCCGTCCACGGGTCGATCTCGATCCGGCGCGTCGAGTCGCCCACCACGAGCTCGAGTACGAACGGCGTGCACGTGCCGTCCTGGAAAAACTGGATCGACGGGATCTCGCGCAGGTCGACGAGTTGGCCGGCCACGAGGGTGAACTGGCTGGAGGCGAGTCGCTTCTTGAAGGCGATCTCGACGGTGAGATCGGATTTCCAGTCCGCGCGGTCGATCTCGTAGCGCCGCACCTCGCCGGCGGACTCGATGAGGAATGCCGCCTGCTTCTCGTCGTAGCGCACCGTCTCCGTGCGGCGCTTGAGCAGCGCATCCGTACGGGCGGTACGCGCGGCCTCCCAGAACGCGCCCTCCACGGCGCTGGCCTCGGACTGGCGCATCATGGACTCGATGTTGAGCACGAGCGCGGTCGCCATCATCCCGATGAGCGCGATCACGAGCATCATCTCGAGCAGCGTGAACCCGCGCCGAGTCCGCGGCCTGCGGCGCGCGCTCAGGCGAACCGATCTGGGTGGTCCTTCGACCATGGTTGTCTGCGCCCGCGGGCGGGCGCGGGGCACATCACCAGTTCGTCACGTCGTCGGCCGTGCCTTCCTGGCCGTCGCGACCGAGTGAAAACAGATCGTAGCCGGCGGTGTTCTTGGTTCCTGGATACCGATACTGGTAGGGATTGCCCCACGGGTCGACATTGAGCTTGCCGCCCTTCACGTCGAGATACGGGCCGGACCAACGCGATCCGGCGCCGTCGGGGGCCACGATGAGGGCGTTCAGTCCCTGCGCCGATGTCGGGTAGTTGCCCATCGCGAAACGATAGCTGGCCAGCGCGGTCTTGCCCGTGGTCTCGATGAACATCTGCGCCGCCTTGGCCTGGGAATCGCCGAAGATCTTGTCGAAGTTCGCGACACCCACGCCGATGAGCAGGCCGATCAGCGCGATGACCAGCATCATTTCGAGCAGGGTGAACGCCGAGCGACGGCAACGACGCGGACGAGAGTGGGGTACGGTTTCGCGAGTCATAGAGTGAGAGATGTCCTCGGGTACTTGGCGGTGGTTGTCGGAGGGCGCAACGGCCTTTCGTCTCGATGGGCGTATGACGGTCGCCTGCCGGTGAAGTTTCACCTCCGAAAGCGCAGGACCAACGTCACATCCTTTTAACCCGCGGCTTCGCCCCGGGTTCCGGGATTGCGGGGCGGCGCGGCTCGGATAGATCGCTTCGCCATGGACGCCGCCCCATCCGCCGCCCGGACCGAGTCCACCGCCGCGCCGCTCCCCGAGCCGCTCTCCGCCCTCGAGGCCCGCGTGCTCGGTTGCCTGATCGAGAAGGAACTCTCCACCCCCGAGTACTACCCGCTCTCGCTCAACGCACTGGTCAACGCCTGCAATCAGAAGAACAACCGCGACCCCGTCATGCTCCTGAGCGCACGCGAGGTCGAGGTGACGCTCGACGGCATGCGTCAACGCCGCCTCGCCGGGCTCTTCGCGGGCGCGGACGCCCGCGTGCCGAAGTTCAGGCACACGCTCGACCTCGTGCTGCCCATGGAAGTGCCCGACCGGGCCGTGCTGGCCGAGTTGCTCCTGCGCGGGCCGCAGACGCCGGGGGAACTGCGCGGGCGCTGCGAGCGCATGGTCGCGTTCGGCTCCGTCGAGCAAGTCGACGAGGTGCTCGCCCGCCTCGCCGCGCGCCCGGCCGGCGCCGTGGTCTGCCACCTCCCCCGCCAGCCCGGCCAGAAGGAGGCGCGCTGGGCGCAGGTGCTGACCGGAGAACCCGCGACCCCGGCCGGAT
>JACSRI010000053.1 GCA_014879845.1 Opitutaceae bacterium | reverse complement strand
GAAGCGGTGGTGGCTGGGCGTGCGTCCGGTGAGGCGACTCCGGCGATGCCCCGCGCGGGAAGTCAGTCCGTCATGTAGGCCGCGAGCGGATTCTTCGCGCCGAGCTCGCGCAGGCCTTCGGCCACGACCGCGGCGAGGAGCGTCGCGCCGGACCGGCTGGGGTGCGTGTGCGGGTCGGCGTAGAGTGGATCGACCGCGGCTTCGCCGAGCGCGTCGAATCGTGCGGCCGTGCGTTCGTGCAGGTCGATGAAAGGCGCATCGACCTGCGCGGCGGCGGCGCGCGCCCAGGCGGGATGGCTGTCGGCCTTGCGCTCGATCCGGCCATCCGCCCAGGCCTTGCGCGGGATGGGGGAGCAGAGCACGACGGATGCGCCCTTCGCGCGGGCCTCGACCACGAACTGCCGCAGGTACCAGCCGTAGGTGTGGACGACCTCATGCTGTTTCGTCACGAGGTTGTCGATCGCCTCGGTTTCCTCGCCGTTGCCCTTGAGCGTGCCGCGGGCGCGCGAGTCGTCGTTGATCGGGCCGTTGTCGTTGGTGCCGAGCTGCACCACCACGACGTCGCCGGGGCGGAGCAACTCGCGCACGGCGGGCCAGCGCTGCGTGTAGTAGGTGCGCGAGGACAGGCCGCCGACCGCGCGGTTGACCACATGGAGGCGTGTGGTGTCGACGTGGGGCGCGAAGAAGTCGCCCCAGCCCCACTGGCCGCCGGCGCCATCGCCGCGGCCGTTGCGCACGGTCGAGTCACCAACGAGAAACAGCGCCGGGCGCGCGTCGTCGGGCCGCGATGGCAGGTTGAGCCATGCGTCAAACGCCTCGGGTCCGCCACCGCGCGGCGGTGCGGGCGAGGCGACGATCGCGCTGGCGGCCGCGGCGGGAGTCTCCGCAGCGGCGGGCGTGAGGTAACCGGCGACCGGGTCGCGCGGCAGCGCGCGCAGGCCGGCGAGCACGAGGCGGGCGTTGAGCGCCGCGCCCGCCGGTCCGGTGTGCGTGTGGTCCTTGGGAAAGAGCGCCTTCACGGACTCTTCGCCGAGGCGCATGTACTCGTCGGCGATCAAGGCGGAAAGGTCGATGAACGGCACGCCCTCCCATTCGGCCGTCGCCCGCGCCCACTCGCCGTAGCGGCCGGAGCCGCGCTCGACCTGGCCGTCCTTCCAAATGTTGCGCAGCGTGAGCGAAAGCACGACGGGTTGCGCGCCCTTGGTGCGCGCGTCCACGATCATCTTGCGCATGTACCAGCCGTAGGTGTGCACGACCTCGTGCTTTTTCGTGATCAGGTTGTCGATCTCCTGGGTCTCCTCGCCGAGACCGGGGAGCGAGCCGCGGGCGCGTTTGTCGTCGTTGACCGGGCCGCCGTCGTTGTGCCCGAACTGGATGAGCACGATGTCGCCCTTCTTCATGTCGGCGAGCATCTGGTCCCAGAGTCCCTCGGTGATGAACTTGCGCGCACTGCGTCCCCCGCGCGCGCGGTTGGCGACGTTGACCTTGCTCGCATCAAAGAACTCCGGAAAGGGCCGGCCCCAGCCGATGGCGTTGGGGTTGCCGTTGGCCGCTGTAGAGTCGCCGGCGATCCAGATCGTGGGCAGCGCGGGATTGATCGCGGGCGGCGGCGTGGGGCCGACCGGCTCGACGGGACGCTGCTCCTCGGACGAGGCTGCACAGATCGTGACGGCGGCGCACGCGAGGACGCCAGCGGCGAGCGCATGGGGCAGGCGGAACATGGTGCACATCTTTCTCCGGATCGCGGGTGACGCGATCCGGAATCCCCCGACCAGTCAGAGAACCGCTTCCGCCCACCCGCGCCAAGGTCGCCTCGTGCATGACCGCGGCGGCACGAGAAAGCCCTTGTTGCGGCCGCACGCGCCCGCTACGCCTCGCCCCGTGGGCACGCTCCAAAACGGCAGCATCCGGCTTTTTCGTTTCGCGGGGATCCAGGTGTATCTGCACTGGTCGTGGTTTCTTGTCGCCGCGTATTCGATCTCCGAGCGGCGCGACCGCTATCACGAGCTGTTCTACGCGCTGGCCGAGTATCTGGCGCTCTTCGCGATCGTGCTCCTGCACGAGTTCGGGCACTCGCTGGCCTGCCGACAGGTGGGTGGGCGCTCGGACCAGATCGTCCTCTGGCCGCTGGGCGGCATCGCGTTCGTCCAGCCGCCGCACCGGCCCGGTGCCATGCTCTGGAGCATCGCGGCCGGGCCGCTGGTCAACGTCGCCTTGCTGCCCGTGTTCTGGTGGTTCTGGGGATGGGCGGAGGGCACCTCGCTCGCCGCGACCTCGCCGGACCTCCCGCGCTTCGGCGCAGCGGTGTTCTGGATCAACGCCGGCCTGCTCATCTTCAACATCCTGCCCGTGTATCCACTCGATGGTGGCCAGATCGTGCAGTCGCTGCTCTGGTATGTGATCGGCTACGGGCGCAGCCTGTATGTGGCGTCGGTGCTCGGGTTTGCCGGCGTGGCCGGCATTGTGGCCCTGTCCTACTACCTCGACCCGGAGTCACTCTGGACGATTGTGATCGCCGTCTTCCTGGGCTCGCGCTGCTGGCAGAGTTTCAAGCACGCGCGCGGGCGCCTCGCCTTCGAGAAGCGCCCGCGCAATTCGCTCTACGCCTGCCCGGCCTGCCGCGCCTCGCCCATTTCGGGCCTGGCCATCCGCTGCGGCTCGTGCGGGCAGCCGTTCGACCCGTATGCCTCTGACGGCCGCTGCCCGGCCTGCGGCGCGGTCCATCCGGACATCCGCTGCCTTGACTGCGGCGAGATGCGGCCGATCGAGGCCTGGCGGCGCTGAGTGGTTTTGCGGCCGACGGGCATGTGAATCCCGCGATCCGCGAGGAAACTTGCGCGTGCGACGGACGTCTCATCGAGGTCATGAGACGTACAACGGTGCGGGTTCCCTGGGCGCATGGGCTGCACTTCCGGCCGGCGGCCCGGCTGGTGCGGCTGGCACGGCGGTTTCGTTCGACGATCACGCTCCGGCTGGGGCAGGCCACGGCCGATCTCACGAGCATCCTCAGCATCGTGGGCTTGTGCGCGATGATGGGTGCCCCGCTCGATGTCGAGGCCAGGGGTGAGGACGAGGACCTCGCGATTCGGGAAATCACGCAGGCTTTCGCCGAACCGGACGCGGGCGAGGACGGGACGGCAACGCCGGGAGTCGACGTGAGTCCGCCCACGCATCCCTCGTGAGCTGCGGGTGACGTCAGGCCTCGCGCACGCCGCACACCTGCACGACTGCGGCCCGGCCGGTGTGGCCGGCGCCCTCGGCCACATGGCGCTCGATCTCGTGCAGGACCTCGAAGCGCAAGCCGGCGAGCTCCGCGCGCAGGGCATCGGCGGTCATGAGCAGCTCGAGGTCTCTCGGCCCTCCCGTGTCGTAAGCGAGTTGTGCCGGCGTGTAGGCCTCAAGCAGGAAAACTCCGCCCGGACGCAAGCCGCGCACGGCTGCGGCGAAGACCTCGCGTCGCAGCGGCGGCGGCAGATGGCCGAAGGTCGTGATCACGCCGCTCCACGCCGCGGGCTCGATGGAAAACTGCCCGAGGTCGGCGACGATGGTCGTAAGCGCGGCCCCGCGGGCCGCGGCGAATCGCTGCGCCTTGGCAAGGCCGACGGCGGACTGGTCGACCGCCGTGACGGCGTGGCCGCGGGTCGCGAGAAACACGGCGTTGCGCCCCTCGCCCTCGGCGAGGCACAGCACCGGCCCGGCCGGTATCCGTGTGGCCATGGCAGCGACAAAGTCATTGGGCGCGGTGCCGTAGACGAATTCGTCGCGGGCATAGCGGTCGTCCCAGAAGGTCGCGTCGAAGTTCATGGTGAGGCGAGGGAGATGGGAGTCCAAGATCGAAGGCGTGTCGCTTCCTCCGCTTACCAACCGGGAGGCAGTGCGTTGAAGATGTAACCGACGACGATCACGCCCGTGCTCACCACCAGCGTGAAGAGCGTGAGCAGCCGCACGGTCATCACGCGCTTGAGCAACACGAGTTCCGGCAGGGAGACGCCGACGGCCGACATGATCAACGCCATGCCGGTGCCCAGCGGGACGCCCTTGGCGACAAGCGTCTCGAGAATCGGCACGGTGGCGTTGGCGCTCGCGTAGAGCGGCAGCCCGATGGCCGTCGCAGCCGGCACATGCCACCACGCGCCCGAGCGGAAGAAGTCGGCGAAGAGGCCCTCGGGCAGATAGCCGTGTATGCCGGCGCCGATGGCGAGCGCGACCAGCAGATAGGCGACGATCTGGCGGTAGATGCCCCAGGCCTCGCCGGTCGCGAAGGCGAACGCGCCGGGTCCAGGCGGGCGGCGCGAGGCGGCGCGGCAGCCCGACTGGGTTGCCTGCACCGGGTGATACGATAGCACCGTGGTCGTGCCGGCGGATGCGGCGGGCTTGAACACCAGGGGCGCGGTAACGACGAGTCTTGGCGCGCCGGGCGAGGCCGGCGTCGTCTCGCCGCCGCCACCACAACAGCAGGCCTTGTCCTCCGCCCCGGCCGTGGCACCCTCTGGGCTCCGCAGGCTGCGCGCAAACGGCGAGAGCAGCTGCTCGCCACGCAGGGCCTGGATGGTCAGGCCACCGGCGATCCCCAGCGCTATGCCCGACCCGGTGTAAAGCGCGGCGACCTTCCACCCGAAACTCGCGAGGAAGAGCGCGACGACGATCTCGTTGACCAGCGGCGAGGTGATGAGAAACGCGAACGTCACGCCCACCGGGATGCCCGTCTCGATGAATCCGATAAACAGTGGCACCGACGAGCAGGAGCAAAACGGCGTGAGCGCGCCAAAGCCTGCGGCGGCCGGATAGCCGAGGAGGCGCCCGAGCGGCGTGGTCAGCCAGCGGCGCACGCGCTCCATCGGCAGGCTGCGGCGCACGAACGCCATGCCCCACGAGATCGCAAGGATGAGGATCGAGACCTTGACGAACTCATAGGTGAAGAATGCCGCGGCCGCACCTGCGCCCTGCGTGGGATCGAGCCCGCACAGGCGCGCGAGCCCATCGGCCGCGCGTTCCACCGGCGTGAAGAGCGACGCGATCATCGGGGTGTCTGCGCCCGGGTTACTTCGCGGCCGCGCGGGCCCGCTCGAGTCGCCGGATCACCCACTCGATGTGCAGATGCAGGTCGTAGAGTTCGTCCGCATAGGAGTGCGGCACCTTCACCTTGAGAATCTCGTCCTGCAACTGGTTCAGACGTTCGAGATCGCGGGAGATCATGTCGGCGCCGGCGCCTGCCGCGAGGTGCTGGTCGACCTCGCGCAGATGGGAATACCAGCGGAAGATCCGCCGCCGCGTGCGCCACTGGTAGAGCGGCGGCGCCAGTCGAAAGAGCGGGATGAGCAGCGCCAGGAGCGGCACGAGGAGAATGAATACGCGGAACGCGATCGTGGCCGCCCAGAACGGCAGGTAACGCATGAGAAACGGCGGGCCGTGCTTGTGGTAGTGGGCGGCCTCGGCCAGCAACGGGTAGTCCGTCGGCCGCGCCGCGGGGAACTCTCCGGGCCGCTCCAGGGCGGCGCCATCATGCAGCAGGGCGCCAGCCGCCTCGAGGATGGCGGGCGTGAGCCCGGGGTGAAAGTGCTCGTTGACCACGAACGAGACGGTCGCGGCGAGCAGCGCGCGATCATCCGCGGGGATGTTGGCGGCGAGATCGAGCTGGCCCTCGCCGACGGTGAGGGTGGCGAGATTGGGAAACGTCGCCTGGTAGGCGCGCTCGCGGCGCAGGCCGTGGAAACGCAGCGCCGGGTCGTGCAAGAGACCGCGGATGAGTTCGCCCCCCGGCGCCCCGACGAAACACGCGGCGTCGACGCGGCCCGAGCGCAGCGCCTCAGCCGCTTCCGCGCCTCCGAGGCGCAGGGTTTCCACCACGCCGGCCCCAACCAGGCCATTCGCCTCGAGCACGCTCAAGGCGACCGGCAGGGTGCCGCCGCCCTCGGCGCCGACGGCCACGCGCCGTCCGCGCAGGTCGCGCAGCGTCTCCAGCGTCAGGCTTGTGCGGGTGAACACCCAGAACGGCTCGTAGAACAGGCTGCCGAGCGCATGCAGTTCCGTGCCTTCGGGCGCGGGCAGGCCGGTCTGCACGAGCGCAATGGTCACGTCGCTCGACTCGTCGGCGAGCAAGCGGAGGTTTTCCGCCGATCCCTGCGTGGTGCGCAGGTGCAGCGTGACACCCTGCTTGGTGAGCGTGTCGGCAAGGCGCTGGGCGAAGGCATGGTAGGCGCCGTTGGCCTGACCGGTCGCCAGCGTCAATTCGCGCGGGGGAGCCGGGTCCAGGAGGAGCAGCGAGACCGCGACGAGCGCGGCTGCGACGACGATGAACCAGAGGTTGGCCCGCAGGAATCGGAGCATGGCTCGAGCGTGGCGCTCGGGGCGCCGCGACGCAATCCGGGTGTGCGCCGCGCCACCCCGCGGGCGATCACACGCGTCCAGGCAGCCCGAGCAGCATCGAGAACGCCGACACGAGATCGCCGGTGTTCATGTCGGGTGAACCGCGCTGCGGCTCGTGCGCGGGCTGCGCCGGCCGGCCGAGGCCAAGAGCACGCGCGACGGCCTCGATCGCCTGCTGGCCGCCCGCCTGAAGATCGGGCCGACGGTGGGCGGCCACGAAACACCAGCGGTCGCCGGGAAGCGGGATCAGGTCGATGCCGAGCAGCGGTGCGTGCGTCGCGATCGAGAGCCGACGACAAGCGGCCGCGATGTGTGCAGGCAACGTCGCACCACGCGCCGCGAGCGGGAGCACCGTGTCCCCGGCGACCAGGACGCGCTGCATCGGCGGCAGGTCGCGTGTGTCCTCGGGCCGGCCGAACCAACTCGAGTGCGACCAGGGCGTCTCGCTCGCCAGGCACGGGAGGCCGGCGCTCTCCGCCGCTGACACCCATTCCGCCGGCAGTCGGATGTCGCCGCAGATGCCCTGGGCGTTGGGGCGGTTGAGCACCGGGCCAGGACAGTGGTGCAACCAGCGCATGAAGGGAGCGGCGAAATTGCGGATCGCCGCAGTTCGGTCCGCCGGGTTCATCCGCGTGGCGAGGCCTGGGGGCATGGAGAACAGCAGGTTGACCACGCCGCGCACCGTGCGCGAATCGATGATCGCGCCGTCGCGCGTGTGCAGGCGAAACCACTCGCGTCCCGTCTCACCGCCCCGTTCGCAGCGCGCGTCGCCACCGATGTCGAGGCTCGTGAAATGGGAGAACAGCTGGCCCGAGCGCGCGGACAACCCGTCACTCAGCCAGGCGCCGGAGGGATCAAACGGTTCGGTGAGGATCAGCCACATGGCAGGATAGCGGGTGCAGGACGTCGTGCGGTCACGCGTCGGTCGGAACGGTGTGGGGCCCAAAGACCGCCCGGCTGGACTCCCAGGCTCCGGAAGAGCAGGAGGGTTCAGGTCGGCTGCCAAGGCGGCTGAGAGCAACCGAGCGGTCTTCGAGCGTGGAAAGTTCGGCCGGCCACGCGCGCCGGCGGGCGAGCGCGCGTCCGAGCTGCGCCAGCCAACCTCGCTGCGACTCCGCGAGGACACGGCCGGGGCGGGTCGGTCGAACGTGGCGATCGGGCGGCGTGTTCATGGCAGGAGGTGCTGGCGGGGAAGATCGGGTGGATGCAGTAGGAGGCGCGGGAGACACGGAAAACGCGTGCTCAGGACCGATCCTTACGGCAGATGACTGTTATCAGGATTTTGACGGCGAGGGTTCGGCACGACTCCTGCCTGGCCCTCCCGTCCACCGCCGAACCGATGTTGTTAGATCCGCACGCCCATGCCCGTTTCAGGAAGGAAGGCCGAGATGGCTGAACCGCCGACCGATGCCATGCGCACGCGGTTGAGCCTCCTCGACCGGGTCAAGAACCTCGATGATCACGCGAGCTGGAAGGAATTCTTTGTCACGTACGAGCGGCTGGTGCGCGGTCTCGCGCGGCGGCGCGGCCTGGGTGACCACGAGGCCGAGGATGTCGCGCAGGAGGTCTTCAAGCGCGTCGCCCAGACTATCCACACATTCGAGCATGTCCGCCGCCCCGGCGCGTTCCGCAAGTGGCTGGGCAAGCTCACCCGCTGGCGCGCCGACGACAAGGTGCGCGAGCGGGTGCGGCAGCGCGAGGTCGTGCCGATCGACGACGACGAACGCACGCCCACCATCGAGCGCGTGCCCGCTCCGCCGGACCCGGTGCTGGAGTTCGAGAGCGAGGCGCGTCGCCACCTCATCGATACACTGCTTCGTCGCCTGGAGGCCACCGTGTCGCCGAAGCACCTGCAAATCTTCCATATGCTGGTCATCGAGGGCGCCGACGCGCGCGTCGTGTCCGAACTCTACGGCATCAGCCCGGCCCATCTCTACGTGATCAAGCACCGCGTCCTGCAGAAGCTGCGCGACGAGGCGCGCACGCTGCCGCTGGACTGGGATTAACCGCCTCTCCCTCTCCATCCATGACAGCATTGCCAACATGGAAGAACCAACAATCGAAGATGTCGATATGACCGATTC
>JACSRI010000160.1 GCA_014879845.1 Opitutaceae bacterium | reverse complement strand
GGCTCTGGGCTTGCGTTTTGGGAACGCGGATTCTTTGTTGCGCCCTTTCATCGACAAAACTCTCCTCGACGCAATGCAGAACATGCTCACTCAGGCCCTTGGCTCCCCGGTAGTTGCACAGTCCTCAGCCCCGGCAGGCGCGCCCGGTGGCAACATGTTCCTCATCGTCATGGTGCTGATGTTTGTCGGCATGTATTTCCTGACGATCGCGCCGCAGCGCAAGAAGGAGAAGGAGCACAAGAAGATGCTCTCTGAGCTGCAGTCCGGCGACGAGGTCCTGACCGCGAGCGGCATTCACGGCGTGATCACCAACGTGAAGGATGACCGCTTCGTCGTGCGCATCGCCGACGGCGTGAAGATCGAGCTCGAGAAAGGCTACGTCGCGCGCCTCGTGAAAAAGGCCTCGAGCTGACGCATCTGCACGCGAGCGGCCGGACGTCGGGAGGCGGCGCAGCCCCTTTCCGCGGGCCGCGAGCGAACCGACTTTAACCAAACACACCCCATGTCCGGAAAATACACCTGGAAGCTCATCATCACCGCCGCGGTGATGATCTGGGCCGTCCTCAATCTGAATCCGATCTCGACCACGCCGTTCGAGGATTACCTGCGCCAGGAGGCGACGACCAGCCCGGCCTTCGAGGCCGTGATGCTCAAGGCCAAGCAGCGGCTCGACGCCAAGGAGGCGCCGAGCTTCTACGTCGCGCTCAAGCAGGTCGCCGAGGCCGACGCGACCGACCTCTCGCAGTTCTTCCCGCAGGTCAACCTCGAGAAGTCGCTCCAGAATATCCGCAAGAAGAACAGCATCCTGCTCGACCACCTGCTCAAGCAGTCGCAGGCGCGCCTGCGCAAGGGCCTCGACCTGAGCGGCGGCATTTCCTTCCTCCTCGAGGTCGATCGCCCCGCCGGCGTCGCCGATGCCACCCAGCAGCAGGCCGACCTCGACAAGGCGATCGAGATCATCGGCGAGCGCATCGACGGCCTGGGCGTATCCGAACCGATCATCCGCCCGGTGGGCGAGGATCGCATCGAGGTGCAGATCGCCGGCGTCAATACCCGCGACAATCCCGAGGTCGTCAACGAGCTGAAGAAACCCGCGCGCCTCGAGTTCCGCCTCGTGGATATGGTCAACCGGCCCGATCCGAACAACCCGTCGGAAGTGCCGATCGGATACGAACTGCTCGTTCTCAACGCCGAGCGTGGAGCCAACAGCTACGAGGAGGAACTCTTCGTCAAGCGCGTGCCTGAAATGACCGGCGAGGCCGTGGAGCGTGCCTTCGTTTACCGCAACGACTATGGCCAGGCCGAAGTCGGGCTGCGCTTCACCTCGAAGGGCGGCGACCGCTTCGGCGAGGTCACCCGCAAGATCGTCGACGAGCACGGCCGCGGCCGCGGCCGCCTCGCCATCGTGCTCGACGGCAAGCTCTACTCCGCACCGACCGTCAACGACGCCATCACCGGCGGCAACGCCCAGATCACCGGCTCGTTCACTGACCGCGAGGCCTTCGAACTCGCAAACGTCCTCAACAACCCCCTCGACGTGCCGCTGCGCGTGGTCTCGATGTCGGAGGTCGGGCCCTCGCTCGCCGCCGACTCGGTCTCGAGCGGCTGGAAGGCCTTCATCATCGGCACCTCGATCACCGCGGCCTTCATCATCGTCTATTACACTTCGGCCGGCCTGCTCGCCGTGCTCGCGATGGGTGTGAACGTCGTGATCATCCTCGGTGCGATGGCCAGCGACCTCGTCGGCGCCACGCTCTCGATGCCCGGCATCGCCGGCATCGTGCTGACGCTCGGCATGTCGGTCGACTCGAACATCCTGATCTTCGAGCGCCTGCGCGAGGAGGTGGCCGCGGGCAAGAACCTGCGCGCGGCGCTCGACGCCGCGCACGAGAAGGCGTTCTCCGCCATCTTCGACGCCAATATCACCACGCTGATCACGGCCGTGCTCATGTGGACCTACGGCACCGGCCCGGTGAAGGGCTTCGGCGTGACGCTGACCATCGGTATCTTCTCCACGATGTTCGCGGCGCTCATCGTCACGCGCCTGCTGCTTGAACTGATCGTCCACACCGGCGTGGTTAAGAAAATCAAGATGTTCCAGGCCATGCCGGAGACGAACATCGACTTCCTCAAGTATGCGCGCCCCGCCTTCATCGCCTCGTTCGCGATCGTGGCGGTCGGTGTCGCCGTGGTGCTCTTCAAGGGCGACAAGATCTACGGCATCGACTTCGCCGGCGGAGACGAGGTGACCTTGTCCTTCGCGGGCAAACCGCTCGACGTCGCGCAGGTCCGCGCCGCGGCCAGCCAGGTCGGTGTGACCGACATCAACCCGGCCATGCAAAAGGCCCTCGGCACCGGCGCCGAGGTGATGAAGGTCGTCACACCCTACGACCAGGGCGACAAGGTCGTGATGAAGCTCAAGGAGCTCTATCCCGACGCCGGCCTGAAGGTCGAAGGCGAGGAGCGCATTGGAGGCAGCGTGAGTTCCCAGATCAAGTGGAACGCCATGGCGGCCATCGGCCTCTCGCTCGTCGGCATCCTCATCTACGTGGCCTTCCGCTTCGAGATCGGCTACGGCATCGGCGCGGTCGTCTCCACGCTGCACGACCTGCTCATGACGATCGGCGTATTCGTTGCCTTCGGCAACCAGTTCAACGCCGCCATGGTCGGCGCGATCCTGCTCATCGCCGGTTACTCGATCAACGACACGATCGTCGTTTTCGACCGCATCCGCGAGGAACTGCAGCTCAACCCGAACATGAAGCTGCGCGACGTGATCAACCACTCGCTCAACCGCACGCTCGCCCGCACGGTGATCACCGGTGGCACGACGTTCTGCACGGCCATCACGCTCTACGTGGTCGCCGGCGGCGCGGTCAACGACATCGCCTTCACGCTCATCATCGGCATCATCACCGGCACGTTCTCTTCGCTCTTCATCGCCAGCCCGATCTTCTACTGGTGGCACAAGGGCGACCGGAAACACGTCGAGGAGTCGCACGACATCGCGCCGAAGTACGAGTGGACGGCCGGCAGCAAGGCCGCGGAGTAACGCGCCGCGATGCAGTGGCGGCACGATCCGATCCCGGTCAACCGGATCCGTGCCCTCAGCCAGCAGCTCGGCGTTAGCGACATCCTCGCTGAACTCCTGCTGCGTGTGCCGGTGGGCACGGTCGCGGAGGCGCGCACGTTCCTCGAGCCCCGGCTCGCGGACCTGTGCGACCCGTTCGCGTTGACCCAGCTCGACCGCGCGGTCGCCCGCCTCAACCAGGCGGTCGACCGGGGCGAGTCCATCGCCGTCTTCGGCGATTACGACGTCGACGGCGTCACATCCACGGCGCTGCTCGTGAGCGTGCTGCGCCGGCTCGGCCTGCAGCCGCGCTTTGTCGTGCCTCGCCGGCTTGAGGAGGGCTACGGCCTGAGCCGCGAGGCGATCGATCGCGCGCTCGGCCCCGGTCATCCAGCGCTCTTCATCGCCCTGGACTGCGGCACCAACTCGGTCGACGAGGCCGCCTACCTGCGCGGGCTGGGCATCGACGTGATCGTGGTCGACCACCACCGCTCCAGGCACGCCGTGCCGGACGACTGCGTGCTCATCAACCCGCATGTGCATGGCGACACAGCCAACGGGATCAACGACCTCTGCGCGGTCGGCCTGGTCTTCAAGCTTGTGCACGGCCTGCTCAAGGTCCGCCGCGATGCCGGCGATGCGCGCGCGCTCGCGATCACGCTCAAGGAATACCTGGACTTTGTCGCCCTCGGCACGGTGGCCGACCTCGTGCCGCTCGTGCGCGAGAACCGCATCCTCGCCAGCCATGGTCTGCGCATGCTCGGCAAGACCCGCCGGCCGGGCCTGGTGCGGCTCATGGAGGTCTCGGGCATGACACTGGGCGAGGAGCCGCGACCCGTGGACGTCTCGTTCCGCATCGGGCCGCGCATCAATGCCAGCGGGCGGCTCGCCGACGCCGCGTTGTCGGTCGAGCTGCTGCTCAGCGAGGACTCGCGCTTCTGCGTGGAGGCCTCGGGCCAGCTCGATTCCTTCAACCGCGAGCGGCAGGACATCGAACGCCTGATAACCGAGCAGGCCTTCGCCATGATCGACGCCCGCTTCGCCGACGCACCCGGAATCGTCGTCTACGATCGCGAGTGGCACCCGGGCGTGGTCGGCGTGGTCGCCAGCCGGCTGATACGCAAGTACCACCGCCCGTGCATCGTGCTCGGTCGGGAGGGGCGCATGGCCAAGGGATCGGGGCGCAGCATCCCGGGGTTCAATCTCGTGGAGGTGCTGGGCCGCTGCGCCGAGATGCTCGACAGCTGGGGCGGGCATCCGATGGCCGTCGGGGTGTCGCTCGACGCCGCGAGGATGGCGGAGTTTCAGGCGGCGTTTGCCGCCGCCGTGGCCGCCGCGCCGAACGCCGGCGTGAGCGAGCCGACGATCGAGATCTCCTCGTGGATCCCGCTCGATGCCGTGCGCGACCGGATGGTGGATGAAATCGAGCGGCTGCATCCCTTCGGCCAGGCCAATCCCGAGCCGATCTTCGGCACGCGCGCGGTGATCTTCGATTCACCGCCCGAGGTGTTCAAGGAGCAGCACTTCCGCTTCCAGCTGCACACGCTCACGGGCCGCCGCATCTCCGGGGTTGCCTGGAGCATGAAGGACAACATCCCGCCGGTCGGCCGGCCGGTCGACATCGCCTACCAGGTGCAGTGGAACCGCTTCAACGGCCGCAAGTATCTCCAGATGGAGCTGCATGCCTGGCGGCCGGCGGCCGGTTAAGGGGCTCGGGCAGCCCGCTCCTCGCTCGACAGCGGAGAACCGCCCGCGTGAGATGGCGACCATGATTCACCCGACCGCGATCGTCTCGAGCCAGGCGCGCCTCGGCGCCGGCGTCTCGATCGGTCCGTATGCGATCGTTGAAGACGGAGTCGAGCTCGGCGAGGGCTGCGTGATCCACGCCCACGCGAGCGTGCGCCGGGGTTCCGTGCTGGGCGCGCGCGTGCAGGTGCATCCCGGCGCCGTCGTTGGCGGACCTCCGCAGATGCTGAAGTGGGACGAGGCCACGCCTTCGGGTGTGCGCGTGGGCGAGGGCACGATCGTGCGCGAGGGCGTGACGATCAACCGCTCGACCCGGGCTGGCGAGAGCACCGTGCTCGGCTCGGACTGCTTCCTCATGGCGATGTCGCATATCGCCCACGACTGCGTGCTGGGTGACCGCGTTATCCTGGCGAACAACGTCCTGCTGGCCGGGCACGTCTCGGTCGGCGCCAGCAGCTTCATCGGCGGCGGGGCGGGTATCCACCAGTTCGTGCGTATCGGCGAGCTGGTGATGGTCGGCGGCCTTTCTCGCATCACCAAGGACCTTCCCCATTTCCTGCTCGTGGCCGAGCGCGACGAGGTGTCGGGCGTGAATCAGATCGGCCTGCGGCGTCGCGGCCTGCCGCGCGAGGTGATCGCGGAGATCAAGGCCCTGTTTCATCGTGTCTATGGTGCCGTCCATCCGCGATCCGAGGCCGCGTCCGCGCTGGGGGCGGGCGTCGCCGTGAGTGCGGAAGGTCGTCGGTTCCTGGAGTTCTTCGCGGGCGGCAAGCGCGGCATCGCCCACCCGTCGCGCCTCGGTGGCGAGGCGGAGGCGGGAGAACCCGAGGTCGGTTGATCCCGCCCCACGGCCCGTGCACCAGCCTGCGGTCCATCTTGCGATCACGTGCGGCGATCCGGCCGGAGTCGGTCCGGAGATCATAGCGCAGCTCGTCACGGGGCCGGGCGTATCGCCGGGGATGCGCTGCACGCTCATCGGGCCGGAGTCGTGGCTCGAGACGATCCCGTCCGCCGTGCCGGTCCAGCGGATGGTCGTCGGCCCGGCGGGATTCAGGGCCGAGCCGGGCCGGCCCTCGGTCGAGGGGGCGCGCGTCGCGCTCGCCGCGATGGAGGAGGCTGCGGCTGGCTGCCGCGCCGGTCGGTGGCAGGCGGTGGTGACCGGACCTGTTTCCAAGATCTGGATGCAGCGGGCCGGTTTCCAGTTCCCAGGGCAGAGCGAGTTTTTTGCCGACCGCTGGCAGGGAGTGCCGACCATGGCCTTCACGGGCGGGCGGCTGCGTGTTGTCCTCACCACTTGGCACATCCCGTTTCGCGAGGTGCCCGGGCAGTTGACCGAGCAGTCCATCGGGCGCGCCGTGCGTCGCGCGACGTGGCTGGCGCGGGCGGAGGGCTGCGGGATGGCGCGGATCGCGGTGTGCGGGCTCAATCCGCACGCCGGCGAGGAGGGCATGCTCGGGACCGAGGAGCGCGACGTCCTCGATCCATGGCTGGATGCGCTGCGGGGCCGCTTTCCCGGCGTGTCGAGGTGCCTGCCGTCGGACACGGTCTTTGCGCGTGCGTTGGCCGGCGAGTTCGACGCCGTGGTGGCGCTTTATCACGACCAGGGCCTCGCGCCGCTCAAGACCGTCGACTTCGACGCGGCGGTCAATGTCACGCTCGGCCTGCGGCACATCCGGACGAGCCCGGACCACGGCACCGCCTTCGGCATCGCCGGGCAGGGCAGGGCGGATGGACGAAGCTTTGCCAACGCCATCGCCGTGGCCGCGCGTCTCGCCTGCCACCAGGCGACGACAGCGTGCCCGGAGGCGTGACCGCCGTGGCGGCGGCGAACGGCTGCTTGCCAAAACGCCGGAGTCCCCGATAGTCGCGCGTCCTGGTTTTTCCGCGATGTCCGAGACGTTGACCACCCTGCCCGAAGGCGTGCGCGAAGGCGATGAGCGCCTCGTGCGCCTGACCGCGCCCGCGACCGCCAAGGTGCGGGCGTTGCGCGAGCGCGAACAGCCGGGGGGCTTTCTGCGCATCGCGATCTCCGGGGGAGGGTGCAATGGCCTCTCCTACAAGCTCCGGTTCACTCCGGAGGCGAAGCGCGGCGACATCCTCGTGCGGTTCGAAGACGTCGCGGTGCTGGTCGACAGCAAGAGCGCCCTCTATCTCAAGGGCACGGTTCTGGACTATTCGAATCAGATGGTGGCCGGGGGATTCAAGTTCACCAACCCCAATGCCAAGGCCAGTTGCTCCTGTGGCGAGAGCTTCAGCATCTGAGCGCCGCGTGCGCCGGCGTCGCTCCGGGTCGTGATCGCTCCCGGTCGATCGAAAATGGGGTTGAAACACCCGCTGCGACCGGACAGACAGGCTGCACTTTATCTCTACCAACCAAGTACATCTGAATGGCCATATCTAAGCCTTCCGGGGGTCGTCCTCCGTATCCTCGTCGTACCACCGACCCTTACGCCCACATCCGCCGCAATCATCGGATCAAGTCGCCCGAGATTCGCGTGATTCTTCCCGATGGCCGTCAAGCCGGGCTCATGCCGACCGCTCAAGCGCTCGCCATCGCCCAGGAAGCCGGGCTCGACCTCGTCGAGGTCGCCGCCAACGCCACACCGCCCGTGTGCCGCGTGATGGACTTCGGGAAATACATCTACGAGCAGCAGAAGAAGGCCAAGGACTCGAAGACCAGCTCGGCCAAGCTCAAGGAGGTGAAGTTCCGTCCGCGCGTCGAGACGCACGACTACATGACGAAACTTCGCCATGCCGAGGAGTTCCTTTTCCACGGCAACAAGGTGAAGCTGACGCTCTCCTTCCGCGGTCGTGAGATGGCCCATACGGCGATCGGCTTCGAGACGATCAAGCGCGCGGTGAGCGATCTCGCGCACATCGCTCATCCCGACAACGAGGCCAAGCTCATGGGGCGAAACATCATCGTGATGATGTCCCCGCTCCCGGCGAACAAGCGCAAGCTCAAGTACAACGCCGAGGAGGAGGACGAGGCCGCCGAGGCGGAGCATCCGGCCGCCTCCGCTTCCGAGGACCCCAAGGCACCGGCGCAGTGATCGGACGATCGGCGACCGCCCGGATCCTGCGCGGCGCCCTCGTGGCCGCCGCGCTCGCGTTGCCGCTGACTGGTGTCCTGCTGGGCGATACCCAGGCCCGTGTCGCCCCTTCGCGTCCGTCGGCCGCGCCCGTCGCGGCCAAGCGCGCCCCGAACGCGCGCACGCCGCTGAGCACCTTCGCCCGCTCCATCGGCTTCGAACACACGTGGGTCACGCCGGCGAAAGTGCTGCGCGTGAAGAGCCGGCTCAACGAACTCCTCTTCGAGGCGGACAAGCGCGAGGTGCGGCTCAACGGCCTGCGCCTGTTCATGGGTGACGCCGCCACGCCCGGCAAGAAGACGCTCCAGATCACGGAGATCGATCGAGACCGTTTCCTCCTGCCCATCCTCGCGCCGCAGAAGCTGCCCGCGATGCAGCCGCTGCGGCTCATCGCGCTTGATCCCGGTCACGGCGGGCGCGATCGCGGCACGCACAGCGACGCGTTCAATCTCGACGAGAAGGACCTCACCCTTGACGTCGCGAAACGGCTCAAGCCCATGCTCGAGGCGCGCGGATTCCGCGTGTTCCTGACCCGCACGGACGACACCTACATCCCGCTGCCCGACCGGCCCAAGCTCGCCGCCGGCGCCGGCGCAGACCTGTTCGT
>JACSRI010000266.1 GCA_014879845.1 Opitutaceae bacterium | reverse complement strand
GCGATCGAGCACGAATGCGATGTTGCGGGCCGGGGATCCCGCGTCGGCCCCAGCCCCGGCCCGCAACATCGCATTCGTGCTCGATCGCTCCGGATCAATGGATGGCGAGCGCATGCGCGCGGTGCAGGCCGCGGTCACCGGTGCGCTCGATACGCTGGCCGATCGCGATGTCGTCTCGGTCGTGCTCTTCGGCTCTGAGGTCGAGACGCTCGTCGAGGCCCAGCGCTGCGACCAGGCGCGCGAGCGCTTTGCCCGCCTCGGCCCGATCGAGGCCGCCGGCGGGGCCGCACTCTACGATGGGCTCAGCCAGGGCGCGGCCCAGGTGCGCCGGTTTGCCGGACCCGCGACCGTCGACCAGTTGATCCTCGTGACCGACGGCGCGGCCACCAAGGGGCCGCGCGAGCGCGCCGACGTTCTCGGCCTCGTCGAGACGTTTGTCCGCGATGGCACCGCCGTCTCCGCTATCGGCCTCGGTGACGAGTTCGACGAGGACCTGCTCGCCGCGGTCGCGCGCGTCGGCGGCGGTCGGTTTGTCTTTGCCGCGTCGGCCGACCGCCTGGCCGACGCGGTGCTCGGCGAAGTCGCACCCTCGCGGGCCGTGGTCGCGATCGACGCGGTGCTCACGCTGGAGTTTCGCGCCAACTGCGACGAGATCCGCGCCCACGGGGCGCGTGCGGCCGCGGTAGAGACGAACACCGTCACCATCCACTTCGCCCAACTTACCGCCGGGCAGGAGCTGAGCGCGCTCGCCTCCGGCACGCTCGACTCGTTCGCCGCCAGCGGCATCCAGCGCGACCTCGTGCGCGTGCGCTTGCGCTGGACCGATCCTGCCAGCGGGGAGACCCGCGAACTCGTCCAGGGCGTGACCGCGCGCTTCAGCCCGGAATCGCGCGACCTCCTCGACGGCTATAACATCCGCGTCTATCGCGCCGCCGTGGCCTCGATGATCAGCGAGGGCATGCAGGCGGCCATCGAGCAACTCGACCGCGGCGACTTCCGCCGCGCGTTGCGGGAGCTGCGTCGCGCGCGCAGCCGCGCCCGCGACGTCAACTACGCGCCCGACGACGCCGAAATCGCCGCGATGATCGGCCAGCTCGACGCCTACATCGCCGAGGTGGAGGCGCGCGGCATGAACGTGCTCGACCGCAAGATCCTGCGCTCCGGCCTCTACAACCAGTTCGAAACCCCGTCCGCCGGCGAGGGCGGCCCGGCGAAGTGAGGCCGATGTCCCTCCTGCGTCGCCAGAGCCGCCTGCGTCTCGCGCTTTTCTGGTCGCTCTTCGCCTGCGCCGCCGCGGCCACCGCCACCGCCGTCTGGATACTGCAGGCCTCGGTGCGGGCCGGCCTCGAGGAGGAGCAGCGGCGTGTGCTCACGCAGGAGACTGAGCGCGCCCTCGCGCGCGTGCGCGACTACGCCGAGGCGGCCCGCCGCTCGACCGTCGCCGAACTCGGCGGGTTTCACGCCGACGGCCTTGGCCGTGCCCTCCGTCGCTGGGACGAGGCCAACACCGTGGTCGTCGGCACGTTCGAGTGGGACGCCGCGCGCGGCTTTCTCCCGGCGAGCATGTTGACTGCGGCCGGTGGCACAGCTTCCGAGCTCCCTGCGCTGTGGGAGACCTTCGCCGCCTGGCGGCGCGAGCACCCGTCCGCCGGGCAGTGCGACCTCGCGGCCGCGGGCCCGTGGCGCGTCGCGCACCTTCGCACGCGCGACAATCCCGCCCTGCCCGAAGCCGGGTTGCGTTATCAGGCCGAAAATCTCGACGTGCTCGCCTACGCCGGGCGGCCGGTCGATCCTTGGGCAGGCTGGGCCGCGCGGGGCGACGATCCGGACGCCCCCTGGGTGATCTGGTATCGAGCCGGACCCGACGCACCGGTGCGCGGCTGTCTCGTCGACGTGCAGCCGTTGCTGGCCGGGCTCGTGACGGAGTTGCCCGGGACCGGTCTGGTCGCGATCTCGCTGCGGCCGCGCGGGCCCGGCGCGGACGCGGCCGGCGTTGCGCCGCTCCCGGGGTTTCCCGCGATGGAACTCGTCGTCGCCCCGGGGCCAGTCCTGAGCGGCCGGCACGCGCGCACCCAGCTCTCGCTCCTCGTCGTGGCATTGCTCGCCGGCGTCTTCGTGCTCGGCGCCGGCTGGCTCGCGATCTACTCGCGGCGCGAGGCGCGCGAGGCGGAGCGCAAAACGACCTTCGTCTCGCAGGTCTCCCACGAGTTGCGCACGCCGCTCACCTCGATCCGCATGTTCGCCGACATGCTCGCCGCGCCGCATTTGCCGGAGGAGAAGCGGCAGAAGTTCGCCGGCACGATCAGTCGCGAGAGCCGTCGCCTCGGCGGACTCATCGAGCGGCTGCTCGCCTTCAACGCGCTGGAACGGGGCAAACCCGCCGGCCCGCTCGCGCCGGTCGACGTCGCTGCGCTCGCCGCCGAGACGCTCGATGAGATCGGGGCCGCGCTCGCCGAGTGCGGCATGCGCCTCGAGCGCGAGCTGCCGCCCGACGCGCTCCTGGTCACGACCGATCACGACGCCGTGAAGCAGGCGCTCATCAACCTCCTCGACAACGCTGCCAAGTACGCTCGCGACGGCGGCGTCGTGCGCGTGGCGCTGCGCGCGCAGGCGGCGCGTGTCATCCTCTCCGTCAGTGATCGCGGTCCGGGGATCCCGCGCGCCCAGCGGGCGCGCGTCTTCGAACCCTTCGCCCAGGGCGGCGCGGGCGCGCTGACCGACCAGGCCGCCGGCCTCGGTCTCGGGCTCAGCATCGCGCGCGGCCTGCTGCGGCGCGCCGGCGGCGACCTCGTGCTCGCCCACGGCGACTCCGGCGCTGTATTCGAAATCCACCTTCCGATCACCCCGCCATCATGACTCCGCACCAGCGCAGGATTCTCATCGTCGAGGACGACGCCTCCATCCGCGAGGCGCTCATCGAGGCCGTGGAGGGCGACGGCCATGCCGCGGTCGGCGCCCCCGACGGCGCCGCCGCCGTCCGCCTCTTCGGGTCCGGCGCCTTCGACCTCGTGCTCCTCGACATCATGCTCCCGGTGATGAGCGGCTACGATGTCTGCCGCCGCATCCGCGAGAAGGACAAGCGCGTGCCCGTGGTCATGCTCACCGCGAAAGGCGAGGAGATCGACAAGGTCCTCGGCCTCGAGCTCGGCGCCGACGACTACGTGACCAAGCCCTTCGGCCAGCGCGAACTGCTCGCGCGCATCCACGCCGCGTTCCGCCGCGCCGACCTCGCCTCGGCCTCCGCCTCGAGCTCCGGCGGAGCGGCGCCC
Organism: Opitutaceae bacterium; assembly: GCA_014879845.1. Taxonomy (GTDB): domain Bacteria; phylum Verrucomicrobiota; class Verrucomicrobiia; order Opitutales; family Opitutaceae; genus JAEWQP01. The sequence goes on along the minus strand of JACSRI010000266.1, from coordinate 5,297 downwards.
GCCTCCGTTCCCGACGACTTCTTCCTCTTCGGCCCGACCCGCATCGACCGCCGGCGTTTCACCGCCACGCGCGACGGCGCCACGCAGATGCTCTCCGCCAAGGAGCTCCACCTCATCGAGGTCTTTCATCGTCGCCGGGGCGAGGTGCTCTCGCGCGACGCGCTCCTCAACGAGGTCTGGGGTATCGACTATCTGGGCACGACGCGCACCCTCGACCAGCACGTCGCCCAGGTCCGCAAGAAGGTCGAGGGCGACCGCGCCCCGCAGCTGATCAAGACGATCCACGGCGTGGGCTACCAGTACGTGGGTTGAGCAGCGTTTTGCGCAGCAAAACGCGACCGAGGCGCACGCTCCGGGGAATCGAAGAGACCTCCAGCCTTTTGCTCCGCAAAAGGCGACCCGCGCCAGCGTTTTGGCGCAGCCAAAATCGCGGAAGCGGCGGATTGCCGCCAGCGCCCGGCTCCACCTGTCCTCTGCCGCTCGCGCTCTCCTGACATCGTCATGACGAGAACCTGACAAAGTCTTACGCCACCGTGACGACTTCGCGGCGCGCGGCTGGTAGGCTCGGTGCGTTCAACCCACCGACCCAACCCCGAACCTGGAGACATTCGCCGCCCTATGAAGACGTCGCACCATCGTTGTGTTGTTGCCCTGTTGCTCGGATGTGTGATGGCGCCGATCGTTCGGGCACAGTGGATGTCGCTCGCCGACACCACGGCCGCTCCCGTGGTCGTGGAGTCGGCGGGCATTTCCACGGAGATCATGGGCCAGTTCGCCGTGACGACCTTCGAGCTCGAGTTTCGCAATCCCAACACCCGCCCGTTGGAGGGGACGTTCGAGTTTCCCGTGCTCGCCGGCCAGCAGGTGATCCGGTTCGCGCTCGATATCGGTGGGGCGATGCGCGATGCGGTGCCGGTGCCGAAGGAGCGCGGCCGCGTCGTCTTCGAGGACATCGCCCGGCGACGCGTCGACCCCGGGCTGCTTGAGAAGACCGCCGGAAACAACTACCGCGCGCGTGTGTTTCCGCTTCCGGCCGGCGGAACCCGCAGGATCACCATCGCCTATCAGGAGGCGCTGGTTCGGAACGCGCAGGGGCGGTGCACGTATCGCCTGCCCCTGGACTTTCCCGCACGACTCAAGCGGTTGTCGATGAACGTCGCGGTCCGCGCCGGCGACACGCGCGAGGTGAAGGTGCGCTCGACGCTTCCATTCGGCTGGCCCGAGTGGCGCGAGTCACAAGTCGTGTCGATCGAAAAGGTGGATACACAGCCGCGTGGTCTGCTTGAACTCGAGCTTCCCGAGCTCCGCTCCGTGGCCCTGGTGACGCAGCAGACCGAATCGGGGGAATACTTCTACGCGGAGGTTCCCGTGCCCGTCCTTCCTGCGCGCGCTCGTCCGGTCCCGCGGGTGGTCGGGCTCCTCTGGGACGCCTCCGGCTCAGGCGAGGCCCGGGATCATGCGAGGGAGTTCGCGTTTCTCGACCGGTGGTTCGCCGCGGTGCCGGACGTGGAGATGCGGTTGGTTCTCCTCCGCGATGCGGCCGAGGCGCCGAAACGCTTCGTCGTCACTGCCGGCCGCTGGTCGGGCCTGCGCCGCGAGCTCAAGCGCGTCTCCTACGATGGCGCGTCGTCCTGGGATGGCGTGATCGACCTGCCCGAGGTCGACGAGTGGCTGATGTTCTCGGACGGGCTGTTCAACTACGGCGTGACGTCCGACGCCGACCGGCTGCCGCTCGCCGCGCCCATCCATATCGTGGCGTGTGCCACGCGCATGGATACGCCGCGGCTCCAGCTTCTGGCCCGCCGTCACCGCGGTGAATTCGTGTCGTTGCTCGAGTCCGGGGTGAACGAGGCGGCCGCGATGGTCCGGCGGGAGTCACCGCGGGTGGTGCGTGTGCAGAAGGATGCTGCGGCGGTCGCGGATGTTTTTCCTGAACCGGGCGCCCCCGTGACCGGCGGCACCCTGGCGGTCGCAGGCCTCCTGCGCGCCGACCACCCGGTCCTGACGCTGCACATCGGATTTGAAGAGGAGGCCGTCCCGGTCGACGTGCCTCTCGAATCGGGAGTAGGCGCCGGCTCGATCGCCGGTCGTGCCTGGGCCGGCATGAAGATCGCGGCCCTGTCGGGCGACGCAGCCTCGCATCGCGAGGAACTCCGTCAGACGGGCGAGGCCTTTGGCATCGCGACCGACGAGACGTCCTTGATCGTGCTCGAGACACTCGCCGACTACCTGCGCTACGCCATCACGCCGCCCGCGGAGCTGCGCAAGGACTGGGAGCAGCGACGCCACCTCGCGTTTGTGGAGCGTGAGAAGGACCGCGGCCTCCACCTCGAGCACGTGGTCGCTTCGTTCGAGCGGCGCAAGCGCTGGTGGGAGCTGGGCGCCGCGAGCAACTACAAGCCGATCGCGTCGCCGGGCGCGCGTGGGGGTTCCGCCGCTGGGGCCAGCCGGCTGCGTGACATGGACGGGCCGCCTGTCGGCGCGTCCTGGCCGGAGACGATCGAGCCTGCGACGGATGGCAGCGACGAGGAGGTCATCGTGCTCAGTCCGTTCATGGTGCAGGCGTCGGTGGAACGAGGCTATGCGGCCGTGAGCACGGTCGCCGGCTCGAGGATTCGCACGGCCGGCGGTGGCTCGCGCCGCTCGCGGGATGCGGGCCCGGCCATCGGCGGCGGGGCTGCCGATCCGGAGTTGACGCTGACGCCGTGGCAACCGGCCGCCGGTTACCTCGAACGGCTTGAGCGGGCCGGATTTGACGATGCCTACGACGTCTACCTCGAGGAGAGACCCCGGCACCTGCGCGACGCGGGGTTCTACCTCGACGTCGCGGGATACTTCTTCGAGCGACGGGAGGATGCGGTCGCGCTCCGCGTGCTCTCCAACCTTGCCGAGCTGCAGCTGGAGGACGCTGCGCTCCTGCGGGTGCTGGGTCACCAGTTGATGCAGGTGTCGCGACCCGCGCTCGCCCGTCCGGTCTTCGAGCGCGTGCTGCGTATCCGCGATGAGGATCCACAGAGCCGTCGCGATCTCGCGCTGGCCTGTGCCGGCGTCGGCGAATACCAGCGCGCCGTCGAGCTGCTCTGGGAGGTCGTCTCGACCCCGTGGCATGATCGCTTCCCCGACATCGAGATGATCGCGCTCGGCGAGCTCAACGCCATCGGCTCCGGCTGCGGGCGCGACCTGGACCTCTCCATGGTCGACCCGCGCCTGCGCCAGAATCTCGCCGTGGGATTGCGCGCCGTCGTGACGTGGGACGCCGATGACTGCGACGTCGACCTGTGGATCGACGATCCCTCCGGCGAGCGCGCCTTCTACGGCCACCCGCTCACGCGCCAGGGCGGACTGCTCTCGCGGGACTTCACCGGCGGCTATGGCCCCGAGGAGTTTCTCCTGCGCGACCCGCGTCCGGGAAAATACACCGTACGCGTCGACTTCTACGGCGATCGTCGCAATCGCGGACTCGGCCCGGTCACCGTGCAGGTTCGCCTGATCGCCGGCTTTGGCACCGGCGATCAACGGGAGCGAAGCATGACCGTCCGGCTCGCCCGCACCAAGGAGACGCAGCGTGTGGGGACCTTCGAGATTCCCGACCCGGACGAGACGGTCGCCAGCGGCAAGACGCCACCTGCGACCCGGCGGACGACCCACCGCGGTTCCTGAGTTGGCACGGCCGCCGGGGCCTGCGGATCGAGCGCGAAGGCCACGACGGCCTCGGCCGCCGCGAGTCGGTCGGGCAGTCACGATGCCGACCCCCTCCGGCGCAACCTCTGCGCACTTCCCGCCAACCGAGGATTGTCCGCACCCGCGCCACCCGTGCTTTAGTCTTTGCCGCCCATCCACCGCGCTCCTTCATATTCTCCCACGGCGCCGTCATCTGATCTCCCCGTCCACCTCCCATCTCCGTCCTCCGCCTTCCGCCACCACCACCATGCCCACAAAACGCGTCGCAATCCTCACCGCCGGGGGCCTTGCCCCCTGCCTCTCCTCCGCCATCGGCGGACTGATAGAGCGCTACTCGGAGCTCCATCCATCCGTCGAGATCCTCTGCTACAAGGAGGGCTACAAGGGCCTCCTCCAGGGCAACAGCGTGGTCGTCACGCCAGCCATGCGTTCGAAGGCGGGCTTGCTCCACCTCTTCGGCGGCAGCCCCATCGGCAACAGCCGCGTGAAGCTCACCAACATCAAGGACTGTCTCAAGCGCGGCCTCGTCAAGGAGGGCCAGGACCCGCAGAAGGTCGCCGCCGACCAGCTCGTGAAGGATGGCGTGAGCGTGCTCCACACCATCGGTGGTGACGACACGAATACGGCCGCCGCCGACCTCGCGAAGTTTCTCAAGTCCAACGGCTACGGCCTCACCGTGGTGGGCCTGCCCAAGACGATCGACAACGACGTCTTCCCCATTCGCCAGAGCCTCGGCGCCTGGACCGCCGCCGAGGAGGGCGCGCGCTACTTCGGCAACGTCGTCGCCGAGCAGGGAGCGAACCCGCGCATGCTCATCGTTCACGAGGTGATGGGGCGCGCCTGCGGCTGGCTCACAGCCGCCACGGCGGCGAAATACCGCCGGCACGTCACGCGCATGGACTTCCTGGACGAGTTGCCCATCAACCGCGCCCGCTACGACGTGCACGGCATCTTCGTGCCCGAGATGGCCATCGACCTCGCCGCCGAGGCCACCCGCCTCAAGGCCGTGATGGACCGCGTCGGCGGCGTGAATATTTTCATCAGCGAGGGCGCCGGCGTGGAGAGCATCGTCAAGGAGATGGAAGCCAAGGGCGAGGCCGTCCCGCGCGACGCCTTCGGCCATATCAAGCTCGATGCCGTCAATCCTGGAGCCTGGTTCGGCAAGCAGTTCGGCTCGATGATCGGCGCCGAGAAGACACTCGTGCAGAAGAGCGGCTATTTCGCGCGGTCCGCCCCGGCCAACGTTGACGATCTCCGCCTCATCAAGAGCTGCACCGACCTCGCCGTCGACTGTGCCATGCGCGCCGAGGGCGGCGTGATCGGCCATGATGAGGACCGGGGTGGGGTGCTGCGGGCCATCGAGTTCGAGCGGATCAAGGGCGGCAAGCCCTTCGACATCGACACTCCGTGGTTCGTCGACCTCCTCCAGCAGATCGGCCAGCCCAAGGGCCCCAAACTCGCCGGCGGCCACCACTAGCCCAGCGCTCGGCACCCATCCGAGCGCGACCGAGGCGCACGCGGCAGTGTTTTGGCGAAGGCAAAAACACGAGAGCATGCGCCGCTCCGACGATTGAGAAGCCTTCCAGCCTTTTGCTTCGCAAAAGGCGACCAAGGCG
>JACSRI010000263.1 GCA_014879845.1 Opitutaceae bacterium | reverse complement strand
TGGTCGGTGCACCGACCAACTGGGCGGTCAGCGGGCTGCCTTCGGGATCGGAATCGTTCGCCAGCACGCCAGGCGCTGCGATCTGCAGCACGCCGGCCTGCGACATCTGGTAGGCATCGTTCGTCGCGGACGGCGGTGTATTGGCGGCCGCGACGTTGATCGTGACCGTCGCCGGCAGTGACGCGGACGTGCCATCGTGCGACCGGTAGGTGAACGTCGCCGCTCCTGTGAATCCAGGGGCCGGTGTGTAGGTGAAGCTACCATTGGCATTGAGCGTCACCGATCCGCTCGACGGCGCGGAAGCGAGCTGGGCCGTGATGGCCTGGCCTTCGGGGTCGCTGTCGTTGGCGAGAACGCCCGGCGCGCCGAGGACCAGCGGCTGGTTGGCGACCGCATCAAAGGTGTCGTTCGTCGCGGTGGGTGCCCCGTTCGGTGCGCCGCCGAGGGGCATGACCACGAGATTGTCGATCGTCACGGTATGGGCAGTCATCTCGGTCCAAAGGTCCGCCGTGAGGCCGCCCGCGAGATAGGCTGGCCGGCCGTCGAATCCGTTGTCGACGACGTCGATGACCTCCGCGCCGTCAAAGTGAACGATGATCCGATTGCCCATGAAATCGGCCCGGAGCGCATGCGCTGCCGTGCCGACCGAACTGATCGGTGCGGAGGCCATCGCCGTGCCGCTCCAGTCCGTCCAAGAGCGGAACTTGACCACGTTGACCGTCAGCTGTCCTCCGTTGGAACCCTCGGGATAGAACCAGATGCCGTAGTGGGCGCCCGTGGCGGCGTTGAGGCGACCGCCCAATCCTCCGCCGTAGCCACCTGCCGAGAGGCGAACCTCGGCTTCGACCGAGTAGTTCGTCCAGGTGGTGTCGAGGTAAGCGTAGCCGTAGTCAAAGAGGGGACTCGAACCCTGCAGCGCGCCGTCGACGATCTCCCATGATCCGGCCGAGGTCTGCCACGGAGCGATGCCAGCCCGGGCGAAATCGTCGACGAAGAGGGCCCCGGTATTGCCATTGACGAGGATGGAGACGGTCGCGGTCTGCGACGCCACCGTGCCCTCGGCGGCCCGATAGGTGAAGGTGTCCACGCCCGACGCGGTGACGTTCGGCGTGTAGGTGAACGCGCCGTTCGGCGCCAGGTTGAGCGTGCCCTTGGTGGGAGCCGAGACGAGCGTGGCCGTCAGCGTGTTGCCAGGAAAGCCGGCCGAGTCGTTGGCGAGGAGCCCGGGCGCGCCGATGATGAGCGGCACGCCGGCTTCGGCCTGATAGGAGTCGTCGGCGGCCTGCGGGGGCGGGCCGAACTGGATCTGCACGCTCGAGATGGTCGAGCCGACCAGCACGCGCACCACGTTGTTGACCACGCGCACGGTGTTGGCGGGCGCGGGGGCGCCGTCGCGCAGCACGTTGAGGACGGCGAGGGAGGCGTCGGGGATCTCAAACTCGATCGCGGTCTGTGCGTCGGTCGCGCCGGCCACAGCGACGTCGAGAACGAACTGGTTGCCGCTGGAGGTCAGCGTCGGCGTGATCTGGACAGGCGTGCGCTTCACCCACCACTCGTAGATTCCGGCGGCGTTTGTCGCCCAGACGCGGGGTTTGGCCGTGGCGTAGGTGACGTAGTCGGTCGCAACATTGCCGGCGTATCCAGATCCTGTGGACGAGCTGTGGGAGTAGACGTTGATGAGAGCGCCGAGATCGTAGTAGAAGTCGACCGCCGAGCGGACGTTGTCCACGGCGTTGGCCCCGCCGAAGACCACATGCCACTCCATGGACTGGGCGACCTGAGCCCCGGCGTACCAATCGCTCAGGGGAACGCTCACGTAGGGGAAGCGCTTGTTGGCGTTGCGGGTCGAGAGGGTCCAGTGCGGGAAGGGGCCGACCTTCTGCTCTCCGGCGGCGCGCACATCGAGCTGCTCGAGAATCTCGAGCGAGTCCTCCCGGGTGGAGTTGAAGTAGGGAGAGATCCAGATGCGCGGGCCGGTGTTCAGGCCGGCGAGCCAGGTCTCGGTGTCCTGATAGCCGATCTGGAGCGACTCGAGGGCATAGGCTTTGCCGCTGGCGTAGCCGGCGGGCGTGGTGTCGAGGGCCTCGTCGGGACCCCAGTGCCAGAAGTCGTAGTCGGCCGAGGTGAGCGTCGTGTTGACCGGATTGGGCAGGCCGCCGTTGTGCGGGGCGATTGTCGCACCGTAGTCCTGCACGGCGCGGCGAAGGCTTGCGACGAGGGTCGGGTCATTGCCGAGCACCTCGCGCAACTCGCCGGTGCAGAATACATAGTCGCCCTTGGCCCCGTGCGCATGCTCGAATTGCGCCGAGGCCTCGATCGCGGCGATCATGTCCTGGTAGTTCTCGAAGTCGTGGCGGACGGAGAGCGCGGCATTGTATTCGAACGGCCACGGGCTCACGCGCGTGACCGGAGCCCGCTGTGCTTCGAAGGCCCAGAGGATCGCGTCGCGGAAGATCATGTAGGCATACATGCCCGGAGCCCAGCCGCCATGGCCCAACAGGGGCTGCATGGCGGCGTGGTAGATTACGCGGCCGGCGCCATGGGTGTTCACCGTCAGCATCGGGCTGGAGTCTGCGGTGGCGAGGACGGTGGCGCTGGTCGGGGCCACGTTCCAGATGAGGTGCGGCGTCAGTCGGTCGTGGTCCGGGGAGGCACCGAAGGGGATCTCGTCGGCCTCGCTGGGCATCTGCCAGATGACAAGACCGTCCGGGAGGTTGGCGCTGACCCGGTGCTGGACGAGCCTTTCAATCGTGTAGTTCTGCACCCAGTTGTCGAGGTCCGCGCTGGCGGAGCTGACGCCCATGATGTCGGCGATGCCGAAGTTGCCGCGCGCGGTGCCGTCGGGACGGCGGGTGAAGGAGGAGGAGCCGACGAAGAGCGTGCCGCCGGCAGCGACGTAGTCGCGAAGCGGCTGTAGTTGATTGTCACCGACGGCCTCGGCCGCGAGGCTGATGAGGATCGGGTAGCGCGGGCCGCCCGAGGCGTCCAGGAGGGCGCCGGCGGCGATGTCGGCATCGGAGACGACCACATACGCGGTGCCGTCGGAGCGGAGGGACTCCTTGATCGACTCGGGCATGACGAAATAATTCCATGCCTCGGGCCACCACTGGAATCCGGTGGTGTTTTCGCCGGTCGGAGTCGCGCCGGTCGCAGGAACAGTCTGCAGGGCCCGGGTGAGTTCGGAGTCGTGGATGGCGACACGGGGCTCGGCGGCGCGCGCGAGGGAGACGACGCTGACGCCGGCCAGGAGGGCCAGGAAAAGGATATTGCTGAGACGATGCAGGTTCATGGCTGGTGAAAGAGCGGCTCGATCCGGGACTGACTGGGAGCAGAATCGAGGCCGCCCTTTGGTGTTCTCACCCCATACTGAAGGTCTTGCGACAGGCCGTGCAAATACTTGTATGTCAGGCCCCGCCCTGACCCCTTGCAGGGGCTTTCCCCGAGCGGGGTCCGTGCTCCTTTCGGCCCCCCCCCCACACACACATCGGTCAGGGGACCGAGCGCAGGGGCCGAGGGCTGGCGGCGACGCACTCCAGTCGATAGAGACCCGAGAACTCTCCGTTCTCGTAGGTTTCGCCGACCTGCAGCCGACCGTAGAAGAACAGCGGTACGTTCTCGGGCATCCTTGGGACGGGGTCCCGGAAGCTGACCACGATCCACTCGTTTGGCTCCGGTGTCACGCCGTAGCAACAGATCATGGTGTTTCTGACCACCACGCAGGACTCGACCCGGCCGGCGGCATTGAGCGTGAGGGGCATGACGAAGCCGCGAACTCGGACGTTCTGCTTGTCGAGCGCGAGCACTTCTGACGGGATCCGGCTCTGATCGTTCTGAACCTGTTTTGCAGGATCTGTGATCGGCTTGAACTCGAACCCTGCGAGAAATGCGAACTCGACTTCGAGCCGCCCAGTATCGTCCTTTCTGGGTGTCGAGGTTCGAGTGGCCGAGTTCTTCGGAACGGATCGTTCCGAATCTTGAATCGGCGCACCCGATTCGACGAGTTGGACGGCTGGCTCTCCTGAAGGGCTCGAAACCAACGGGTGGGTTGCAGGAACGAGATAACTCAAGGTGACACAAACCCAAGCAGTTCTGGCGCAAGATACCCTGGACCCTGCGGTCTTGTTCTGGCGGCCTGTCGGCCGTTGGGTGGCTGGGTCGAGCATATCGTCGGACCGTGAGTGTCTTGGGCGCCCGGGTCAGCTGTTGCTGTGAAGCGCCTGGTTCGGGCACTTTTCGTTGTCGGTCTGCATCGGGTCTGTGGAGGCTGGATAGCCGTTGGCGCGGCGAGGGTAGTTCGGTTTCCGCGACCGCTGGCGTAGGTACTCTTCGACGAAGCCCAGCCTCGAGTAGAGGCGCAACCGCTCTGAACCTGCCGACCCGAGAGACAGGATTCCGAGGAATCGGGCGATATGGGTTCCCACAAGCATCAAGCGCAGCAACATCATGCGCCCGCGCGGGTAGGACATGTGTTGATGGTCCCAGTGGTAGAAGATGTAGGCATGTGATCGGCCCATCCGATGGGCGGTCGAGTAGAGGGTGGATTCCTCCAGCCGCGTCAGGTCGAAGTGGTGTGCGACGGTGGTGTCGAGCGCGCCCGCGATGCGGAAGTTTGCGGCCATCAATTGGCGAGAAAACAAGACCTCATCAAAGAAACCCAGTGCGCCCGGGCCGAGCTCGCAGTCGAATCCAGTGACGGATTCGAGGACGCGCCGGTGGAAGGCCATGTTGGCGCCAATCATGTTTGCCGGATTGACTGGGTCGAGATAGTCACTTGCGGCGAACCAGCCCCGATAGGGGCGCGCGATTGAGCAGTGGACGGCGTATGCGACGGCCGGTGGCAGAATGACGCCGCCGGCCACGGCATCCGCCCCGCCGTCGACGATCGGCTTGATTAGCTCGGGAAGCCAGTTTCGAGGGACCCGCACATCATCATCTGTGAGGACGATGATGTCTCCGCTGGTACGCTCGAGGGCGGAGTTCTGGGCTCTGCACTTTCCGGGATTGGGCTCAAAGAGGTAGTGGATCGCCGGATGCGCGGCCGCGAATGCTTCGACGATGGCCCGGGTCTCGTCGTTGGACCCGTTGTCGACGATCCACAGTTCCCATTTTCCCAGGCTCGAAGTGTCCGCCGCCAGTATCGACTCGATGGTGGGGCGGAGGTGGTTCGCGCGATTGCGCGTGCACAGAATTATGGATACAGTAGGTTTCACGTGGCCTGCCGTGGAATGGGGTTGTTCGCGAGGGGGAGCGGGGCGGTGAGGTCAACGTTCAGGGAGAGACTGATGTTGCCTTGGATGGGTGCTGGTCGTCCGACATCTGGGGGGAGCCGGGACGAACTCGCATCCAACGTTTTCCCGGAAGACTAGCATGTTGTTAGGTCAGGGTGCACCCCTATGCTGCAGGTAAACCTGCGGTAGGGCGCATGAATTTCGGTGGCATCGGCGATCGAGTGCGCGCAAGACAGGAGCGAAAGCGGAGCGTCGATTCATCCGGCCCCATGCCCGGCACTGGATGGCGTTTCGTCCGGTGGGGGCATGGCAAGGGGCGGGCCTACCGGAACCGAGGCGACAGGATCCAACTTGATCCGGCTGAAGAGTCGGCGGCCAAGTATCCGTCGGATCGTGCCCAGTGTGGACCGGACCTTCGCCTCGAGGCTCAGGGTCTTCCAGCAGTGGAAGAGCGCCCCGCGCACGAGGCGGGTTGTCGGCAGGCCGGCGAGCGATGAGGCGACTCGTCGTCCCCAGACAGACCCCTTCTTGTCGAGCAACCCGGGCTGGGACTTCGCGAGCTTCCACCGCTCGGCGGAGGTCAGCACGAGGTAGCCGCTCTCGATCGCGCCGCGCACGATTTCGCGGCCCTTTTCGGTGCGCACTACGACGAGCGAAAAGCCCGGGTTCTTGCCGTCCGGCTCCTCGTACCAGGGGTCGCCACAGGAGATGTCGGCGCATTCGCCCGAGCCATCCGGCCAGAGCTGCGTCGACCACGGGCGAAACTTCTGCAAGTACGCCCAGCTCTCGCGGTAGGTGCGTTGAAACGCGGGCTCGCTCTTCCCGATTTGCGTCGGGGCGAAGTGGCCGGGCCAGCCGAAGCCGCGGTAGCGCAGGGTCTCGACCGTGGAGGGCTCCACGCCGTGTTCCTTCAGAAACTCGAGGGTGCCGCGCGTCGCGGGCGTCTCGGCGCAGAAAAAGGAAAGACACACGCCGACCTTCTCGCGAAGCGCGGGCCGGAGAGTCTCGGCGTTGCGCACCGCCGCTATCTCGGCCGGTTTGCCGATGATCGCGCACGCTGCCGGGGCGTTTTCGACCAGGCCGAGTCCATCGCAGACCGAGGCAGGGGAGTAGCGCGAGCCGGATGCGGACAGGATCTGCGCGTAGGTGCGGCTGAGTCGGGTGCGGTTGCGCACGGGATCCTGCGGATCCTGCCCGGTGTGGAGCACGCCGTGCATGCCAGCCCGCTCGATGCAATAGGCTGTTATCGCGGAGAGCGCGCCCCCGGAGGAGCCGCGGAAGCGGACCTCGGGGTCGGCTGCGTAACCCTCCCAGACCTCGAGGACCGGACCCCATTCCTGCTCGAATGTGTCGCGGGCGGGCGGGAAGGTGGTCTGCACCGCCGGGCAGACTTTCAGGCAGTCGCAGTCGCCCGCGCAGCGCGCCTCGTCCACGACCGGGCGGATGCCCTCGCTCGTGAAGTCGCGGAGCGTGATGGCTCCGTGGGTACACAGGGACGCGCAGGCGCCGCATCCGAGACAGAGGCGCCAGTCGACGACATCTTGCAGTTTGGTGATCTTGGCCACGGAGAGGAAGGATTCGGTTGACGACGAGTTGTGCGGTGGGTCGAAGCGCCTGCCGGGCGCCGCCACCGGTTCAGAGGCCCGGTACGGCGCGCAGGAACTCCTCCATCCGGTCGGCCGCCCGGTCCCAGGTGAACTCGCGGATGGTCTGGTCGCCGGCGGCCGCGAGCTGCCGGCGCAGCAAGTCGTCGGCCAGCAGGCGCTCGACTTGGCGCACGAAACCCTCGCGGTCGCCTCGCGGCGTAACGAGGCCGTTCACGCCGTCGCGGATGATCTCGAGGCTTCCGTCGTTGTCCGAGGTCACGATGGTGCAGCCGCAGGCCATGGCCTCGAGCACGACGCCGGGCAGGCCCTCGGTCAGGCTGGTCACGAGCCAGATCTTGCAGCGGTTGTAGAGGGCGCGGGCCTCGTCGACCGGCGGGTAGCGGGTATAGGCGACATGGCCGAGTTCGGGCGGGGCCGGTTCGGTGCTGAAGACGTGCTGGGGCACGTCGGGATGTTTCGCGTGGAGCGTCTGCAGCACGGCGATGAGGTCCTCCGGTGCCTTGTTCGGATGCGGATTGTAGAGCGCACCGATACCGGTGCGCGACGCGCCCGGCTCGGCGTAGTAAGCCGTGGTGTCGACGCCGTTGGGGACCACGCCCCAGGCGGCATCGCCGCAGATCTTGCGCAGCTGCGGCAGAAGGGTGCGCGACACCGTGATCGTCGGCATCGGTCCGTCCCAGGCCTTTGCCTGGATCGCATCGGGCTTGGCCGCGAACCCGTGATTGAAGCGCGCCTTGATCACCGGCTTGGTCATGCCACGGACGTCGGCGACCATGTATGTACCCACGGCGATGACGATCTCGCCAGGCGCGAAGGTCAGATCGTCGAGCTTGCCGTAGGCCTCGATCGGACCGCGAAACTGATGGAGGAACCCGGCGTTGCGGTTCGAGCGGATCAACCGCTGTCGTACCAGTCTTTTGAGCCCATCGATCGAGAACGGTCGCACTTTGGGGCAGGCGATGCGGACGGTGTGCCCGCGGTCGCGCAGGAGGTTCGCCATGATCACGGTGACGCGAACGCCACCAGACCGGAAGTCGCCGGGAAGGGCAAAGGTTACAGTCGCCATGGGGTCGGTCAGCGTGTGGGAGCGGAGGAACGGTAAAGACCTTTGCGGCGCGGCTTGAGCAGGTCGATCAGCTTGAGGCCGGCGGCCCCGAGATTCTCGGCCAGGCGAGCCTTCATGCGGCTGTGCATCCTTGGCGCGTGCCGGGCCGATTCGGCGAACGAGGCTTTCGCGCGGGCGCGCTCGCCCTTGGCGAGGAGGGCGCGCCCCAGTTCGAACAGATTGGCGGCAAGACCTTCCCGGACCATCTGCTTTTCCGCCTCGTCGCGCGCCACCGAGGTGAGCGCCTCGCGATGGATGCGCGCGAGCGCCTCGAAGTTTTCGACGGGCTTGGATCGCCAGATGGTGGAGAGCGCGAGGTCTTCGCCGGGCCGGCGGATGAGGCGGAGCGAGCGCCGCACATCGACCGTCCAAGGCGCGCGCGCGGCGAGTCGGATGAACATGTCCATGTCCTCGTAGAACGTCTTGCGGAACAGGCCCACGTCGATGAGCAGGTCGCGGCGGGCGACGATGGTCTGGGCGAAGAAGCAACCGCCGAGGATCCACGAGAGCGGCCGGTCGACGCGCATATGCTCGGTGGCGGAGCGGCCACGCAGGGAGAACATGTCGTGCTCGGAGCCGTCCTCCATCACGATGGCGGTGTTGGTCGCGTGCACCGGGATGTCGGG
>JACSRI010000176.1 GCA_014879845.1 Opitutaceae bacterium | reverse complement strand
GCGGTGATGTCGAGAAAGACGAGTTCATCCGCGCCCTGGGCGTCGTAGGCCTTGGCGCAGGCGACGGGGTCGCCTGCGTCGCGCAGCTCGGTGAAGCGCACGCCCTTGACCACTCGGCCGGCGGTCACGTCGAGGCAGGGAATGATGCGTTTGGCGAGCACGGGAAGACGAAGGCTGAAGGACTGAAGGGCTGGAAGGCTGAAGGTGGAGGCGCCACCGAGAAAACAACGGCCGCAGGTGGGATAGTTCAAGGCCGTCGTGTCCGCCGGCGAAAACGGCGAAGGGCTGAAATCGCTTTCAGCCCTTCGGTCCTTCAGCCTTTCGCCGCCGGCTCAGCCGGCCGCAGTGATGTCGGGCTCGAATGACACGATCAGGCGGTAGGTCTGCCCGGGGCGCATGATGAGCGGGTGATCGCGCGTCAGCGTCTGCAGGTAGTGGATCTTGCCGTAGTTCGATCGGTAGGTCGGGTCGTTTGAGACGACCTCGGTCTCGGCCCAGTGGCCCTGGAAGTCGTCCTTCTGCACCGAGCAGCGCAGGCCGGCCTCGCCGAGCGTCGGCGCGGTGTCCGTGCGGTAGCGCGAGTGCGGGGCGCCGATCGCGAGCATGTAGCGGAACTTTGAGAGCTCCACCTGGTTTTTCACCGTGTAGATGAACTCCGCGGTCACCTTCGCCCCCTGGAAGGTCCAGTTGACCTTGCAGGAGCCGATGCCGTTGACCATCTCCTCCTTCGTGTTGATCAACTCCGGCTGCTCGTAGCGGAAGTAGAAGGAGTTCTTGATCCCCAGGCCGGCGACGCAGTGTTTTCCGTAGAACGACGGCACGAACGTGTGCTCGCCGATCGTGAGCTCGGGGATCATGATCGGGAGATAGAGGTTGTTCGGCCAGTCGAACACACCGGGCGAGTGGGGGAACGCGAGGTTGTCCGCGGTGGCGCGGCCACCGGAGGAAACCAGCGGGAGCTCGATGTGCAGGCCCGACTCGGCGTCGCGGTAAAGGAAGAGGCCCTGCTCCTTGCGGTTGCCCTTGTCGAAGATGACGAAGCGCCCGCTCGTGCGCATCGGCTCGGCCCGGGTGCCCTCAGGGGCATTGATGACCTTGGCGAGACGCGACCACTGGCAAAGGTAGCGGGCGCCGTCGAAGTTGGCCATGCGCGTGGTGTGGCGCGGCACGGTCGTGCGCTCGGCGTCGCGGATGACGAGGAAACCGTGCTCCTGGTCGAGGTAGGTCTGGTAGAAGAAGTAGAAGAGACGGCGCAGGATATCGAAGTACTTCGGCTTCTGGTCGTCGGGGATCCACTGGTCGCGCATCGCCTGGAGCAGGAGACTGATGCAGTGCATCTGGCCGTAGGCGCCGGCGTTGCGGCCGTAGGCCCAGCCGAGGCCGTCGTGGCGCGTCATGTCCGGGAGGAGCTTCACGTACTTCTCCGCGTAGGTGCGCAGGCTGGGGAGCTTGCGCTCGCGCAGACCGGCGTTGCTGTGGAGCTGGAGCGCCTGGCGGATGAACACGAAGCTCATCGGCCCGTAGATGTTGTAGTTGCCGCCGAGGCCGTCGTCGGAGTCGTCGAAGAAGCCGGCCGAACTCGTCTGCTGGATCCGGTCGAGGAATCGCTCGATGAGGCGGCCGGTCTCGTCTTTCTTGGACAGACCGATGGAGCAGCGGGCCACGGCCTTGGCCACATTGAAGGCCTGCCAGTGGTTGTTGTAGTCGCTGCGGTGGAGGAGCTGGCGGTCGAGGCGGGTGCGGGTCTCGTCGACGAGACGTTCCCAGACCGGGTTGCGCTCCTTGGACGGGCCGAAGGAGAGGAGGCCGAGGGCGGCGTAGGCCAGGCCGTTTTCCTCGGCCGGCTCGCGGAACGCCTGGGCGGTGATGCACCGCGCGGCGAGGTCGACGAGGTCGAGGCCGTTGAGCGTGGTCTCGCCCGTGGCGCGATAGTACTCGCCGATGGCGAGGGCGGCGTGTCCGGACTCGTCGGGCCGGGGATCTTCGCCTTCTACGGGAGTGATCGATCCGTCAGGATTGATGGCCGTCAGGTTGTGCCCGAGCATGGATCTCGCCATGTCCAGACACTGAGCGGAAAAACTTTGCATAAGTCGGTGCGGCTCTCCGGCGAAACCGGCTTCAGTGCGGCGGCGCCAAAAGACGAGAGTTGTTTAAGTTTCCCCGGGGTGGATCAAGCGTGAAGTTTGGGGAATGAAAAGCTTTCGGCTGCCAGCGGTGAAGCGGAAGCTTTCAGGCCGCCGTTTTCGCCAAGAAAGCCCGGAAAGGGAACGGGTGCCCGGCGCTCGCGGCCGATGGCGAGCCGGGCGGGCGGCTGCCTGCGTGCAGCGGCCCGTCGATGCCCGATCGCACACCAGCGCGCGGTCAGCGCGCGATCAACTTCAGGAACTCGTCGTTGTTCGCCGTCTTGGCGAGACGGGCGATGGCGGTGTCCGCGGCCTCCTCGATCTTCTGCGGCACGATGGCCCGGCGGAAGAAATGGATGCCTTCGAGGCGCTTCGCATCGATGAGGAGTTCCTCGCGGCGGGTGCCGGAGGCGGCGATGTTGACGGCCGGGAAGATGCGCATGTCCGCGCACTTGCGGTCGAGGACCATCTCCATGTTGCCCGTGCCTTTGAACTCCTGGAAGATAACTTCATCCATGCGGCTGCCGGTCTCAATCAGGGCCGAGGCGATGATCGTGAGCGAGCCGCCTTCTTCGGTGTTGCGCGCGGCGGCGAAGAGCTGGCGCGGCTTCTCCAGGGCGCGGACGTCGAGACCGCCCGAGCCGGTGCGGCCGGTGTTGCGCATGTTGTTGTGCGCGCGGGCGAGGCGGGTGATCGAGTCGAGCAGGATGAGCACGTCCTTGCCGCACTCGACCAGGCGCTTGGCGCGCTCGATGCAGAGGTCGGCCACGCGGACGTGGTTCTTGATCTCCTCGTCGTTGGACGAGGCCCAGACCTCGGCGGGCACGTTGCGGCGCATGTCGGTGACCTCCTCGGGGCGTTCGTCCACGAGGAGCATCATGACGTGCAACTCCGGGTGATTCTCGATCGCGCCCAGCGCGATGTCGCGCAGGAGCGTGGTCTTGCCAGTGCGGGGCGGGGCGACGATGAGGCCGCGCTGGCCCTTGCCGATCGGGCAGAACAGGTCCATCACGCGCGTGGTCATCCGCTGCTCCTTCCTGCTCTCGAGGCGGATCTGCTCGTTGGGCGTGATCGTCGTGAACTGCGTGAAATCCGGGAGGCGGCGGCGATCCTCGATCGACATGCCGTCGACCTTCTCGATGAAGCGCAGCTTGGGGTTGGGAAAGCGCGGGTCCGGCGTGGCCGAGGCCGTGATGGTGCTGCCGGGCTTGAGCTTGAAGCGCCGTATCAGCTCGCGGGGCACGAACGGATCGGTCGGGCGCGACTTGCCGCCGCGCGTGGCTTCGATGAGCGAGCCGTTCTTGCTGTCGGCGATCTCCAGGACGCCCTCGACCATGATCGTGTTGGGCGGGTTGGCGCCGGGTGCGCTGGTGGAGGCGGACTCGTTCGTCGTGATATCAGGATTGTCCATACTGTGTGTGTTGAATGCGGCGGCGGACCGCCGCGAAGGGGAGTGACTGCGGCTGCGCGTGATCCTCACGGCAGCGTGCCGGCGGCGGGAAAAGACATGGCACGCGGCGGGGGTCGAACGGTCGACGACGTGCGATGCGGCAAATCCGCTGACGGAAGGAGACTTCGAGGATTGACCGCGCCGGTTGAACGCCCAATGAAGTGCGTCCCGCTAATCCCCTCAGCCAGATAACCCTTTCCCCCAAGAGGTATTCAGGTGTCCAGCGAGAACATTACTTCGGTTGCCCGCGAGGGTCGCAAATTCAACGCATCGCGTGACTTCCAGGCACAGGCCAATATCGGAAGTATCGGTGCTTATCGTAGGCTCTACAGCGAGTCTGTCAATAACCCTGAGAAATTCTGGGCGAAACAGGCCGCCGAGCTGCTCCTCTGGCGCAAGAAGTGGAGGAAGGTCCTCCAATGGAAGGCCCCCTTCGCGAAGTGGTTCGTCGGCGGTCGCCTCAACGTGGCGGAAAACTGCCTCGACCGCCACCTCGGCACGGCCCGCGAGAACAAGGCCGCCATCATCTTCGAGGGTGAGCCCGGCGACCAGCGCACGCTCACCTACAAGCAGCTGCACCACGAGGTCTGCAAGTTCGCCAATGTCCTCGAGTCGCTCGGCCTGAAGCAGGGCGACCGCGTCGCGATCTACATGCCGATGACCCCCGAGGCTGCGATCGCGATGCTGGCCTGCGCGCGCATCGGCGCGATCCATACGGTGATCTTCGGCGGCTTCAGCTCGGAGGCGATCAAGGATCGTGTGAACGACTGTCAGGCCTCGCTCGTGATCACGGCCGACGGCGGCTGGCGGCGCGGCAAGGTCGTCGACCTCAAGGCCAACGTGGACCGCGCCCTCGACGGCACGCCCTCCGTGAAACACGTGGTCGTGCTCCAGCGCACAAATACACACGTGACGATGAAGGAGGGTCGCGACCACTGGTGGCACGACGTCATGGCCACGGCCTCGCACCGGCACGAGGCGAAGGCCTTCGACTCGGAGACGCCGCTTTTCATCCTCTACACCTCCGGCTCGACCGGCAAACCCAAGGGCGTGCTCCACACCTCGGGCGGTTACCTGCTCGGCACGACCATCACCTCGAAATACGTCTTCGACCTGAAGGAGAGCGACACGTATTGGTGCACGGCCGACGTCGGCTGGATCACCGGACACAGCTACGTGGTCTACGGTATCCTGGCCAACGGCGCGACGACGCTCATGTACGAGGGAGCGCCGAACCATCCCGAGCCCGACCGCTTCTGGTCCATTATCGACCGGCACAAGGTCACGATCTTCTACACGGCGCCGACCGCCATCCGTGCCTTCATGCGCTGGGGCGATCACTATCCGGCCAAGCACGACATGTCGTCACTGCGCCTGCTCGGCTCGGTTGGCGAGCCGATCAATCCCGAGGCCTGGAAGTGGTACCACAAGGTGATCGGCGGCGGCCGGTGCCCGATCGTCGACACGTGGTGGCAGACCGAGACCGGCGCGATCATGATCTCGCCGCTGCCCGCCGCCATCCCGCAGAAGCCGGGCTCGGCGACGCTTCCTTTCTTCGGCGTCGTGCCCAAGGTCTTCGATGACCAGGGCAGGGAGGTGCCGAAAAACTCCGGCGGAAAACTCGTCATCACCCGGCCCTGGCCCTCGATGCTGCGCACGCTCTGGGGCGACGACGAGCGCTTCAAGCGCCAGTACTGGAGCGAATACGAGGGCGGGATCTACTTCACCGGCGACGGATGCCGGCGTGACGAGGACGGCTATTTCTGGATCGTCGGCCGCATCGACGACGTGCTCAACGTCTCCGGCCACCGCATCGGCACGGCCGAGGTGGAGAGTGCGCTCGTCAGTCATCCGACAGTCGCCGAAGCCGCGGCGGTCGGGCGTCCGGACGAACTCAAGGGCCAGGCCCTCGTCGTTTTCGTCACGCTGAAGAACGGCGTCTCCGCCACCGACGAGCTCAAGGAGGCGCTCCGCGCCCACGTTGCGAAGGAGATTGGCTCCCTCGCTCGTCCGGACAACGTCCGGTTCGCCGCGGCGCTGCCCAAGACACGCTCCGGAAAAATCATGCGCCGCCTTCTCAAGGAGATCGCGGCGGGCGGGGCGGTGAAGGGCGACACCACCACGCTCGAGGATTTTTCGGTGGTGGCCTCGCTGCAGAAGGAGGAGTGAGGCTCGCGCCCCGGGCACGCGGTCGGAAGGTTTCACCTACAGTGGACGCGTCCGGGGCGAAGCCGCGCCGCTGCTCAAGATTTCACGCGCGCTTTACGCGTGCATCGCCGCGCGAAGTCGCAGGAAATAGCCGGGTCTCGTTCAGCCCGCGCTGTTCCTGTCCGTTAAACATTTGGACAAGTTCCGTCCGAACCGGGCAGAACGGGACGGACCCTGCGAGACTCAACGGATTCTGCACCACATGGATGTCGATGCGCTGATCAAAGCCTACAATGCCCTGCCCGCGGTGGAACAGTCGATGTTCGCCGCCGTGGTGAGGGCGCATCAGGTGTTCAACGCGCCGGAATGGCGCGAGGAGCTCGCGCGCCGGCACCAGCAGATGGACCGCGGCGCAAGCACCTCGCTCGCGGCGGTCGAGCGTCTGATCCGGCAGCTGGATGTTCGCACGGCCTGATCCGCGATGGTCCGCTCCCCAGACACGATCAGGGCGACCTTGAAAGGAGCCCGCTGATGTACGATCTCGAGTTCGCGCAGGATGTGCTCGAGGAACTCGGCGCGATCGATTCGCCCGGGGAACGCCGCAAGTTCCTCGCCGCCGTCCAGTGTCTGCCGGCCGATCCGGCTCACCCGGGGCTGGCGGAGGCACTCGATCAGCAGGGGCGTGTCAGCCGCATCTCCGTGATCAGCGGCGTGGCTTTCGTCTACTGGGCCGATCATCCCATGCGGAAGATCCGGGTGCTCGCGGTGAAGGCGATGCACGAGTAGTCGCGCATGAGTCCGGCCCCGGTTCGCCTGCGGGCGGACCTCAGGTGGCTGGCGTGGCTGTGACCGGCGTCTCTGACTCGGGCAGCGGAAACTGTGGTCGGGTGCGCAGGAGCACGGATTTCAGCCCGGGCAGAAACTCCGAGAACTCGACGTCTTCGCCCCCGTTGCGCAGGGCCCGCTGCACCATGCCCATGCGGGCATCGAGGTTGTCCACCATCGAGACGAAGACGGCCTCCGGCGTCGCGGCCATGACCGCCGCGCCCCATTCCAACTCTCCCTGATGACTCAGGATGATGTGCTCCAGTCGTTCGACGAGATCGTCGCCAAGTCGCGCGGTCAGCGCCGCTCGCCGGACGAGTCGGTAACCGAGCACGACGTGGCCCTG
The DNA here is from genome assembly GCA_014879845.1 of Opitutaceae bacterium. Taxonomy (GTDB): domain Bacteria; phylum Verrucomicrobiota; class Verrucomicrobiia; order Opitutales; family Opitutaceae; genus JAEWQP01. The sequence goes on along the minus strand of JACSRI010000176.1, from coordinate 1,679 downwards.
CAGCTGGCCGGTGCGCGTCTTGCGCGCGGTCAGCGCGCCCGCGTATTCGATGGCTTTGCCGATGTCGTGCAGCAGGCAGCCCGCGATCACGAGGTCGGCACAAATCTCCGGATACAAGGGCAGCAGCGCGACGGCGGCGCGCGTGACGTGCACGGTGTGCTCCAGCAGACCGCTGCGGTAGGCGTGATGCATGGCCACGGCGGCGGGTGCCGTGTGGAACCGATCCGCCACCGACTCGATCGCGAGTTCGACCGTGCGGCGCAGCGGCGCGTGCTCGATGCGGGCCGTCAACGCGGCAAACTCGGCGCGGAGCGCGTCGACGTCCTCCGGAGTGGTCTCGACGAGCGAGTCAACTCCGCCGATCTCGGCGAGCGCGTCCTCGTCGAGGAGCCTCGCCTGGAGCAGGCGAGGGGAAAGCCGTCCCTGGTAGAACTCGATCTTGGCCGATACCCAGACGACCGCACCTTCACCGGCACCGCGCAGCGCTTCGTTGAGCGGACTGTCGGCGAAGACGTTGGCCGAAAAGGAGCCCGTCTTGTCGCCGAGTTCGACCGCGAGGTAGGCGTTGTCGTTGCGCGCGGTGCGCGTCGAGATCCTGCGCAGGATGAGCACGGCCTCAAACTCTTCGCCGCTGGTGCGATTGGCGGCGCGCAGTTCGGCAACGTTGAGGCGCGGGGCGGGCATGTCGGGGTTCGGAGCCGCAGGCTATCCGGCAGGATCGGGCGCGTTGGGCGGAGGCGGGGCGCTCTCTGCGGGTGCCGGGGAAGTGTCGGCTGGCGCCTGGCCTGAGCTACCGCCCTCGGGGCCGGCGGCCGCCGCCGCGCGCTCGCGGGCGCGCCGGCGACGGGCACCGCCGCGACGGCGGCGTCCGCGCTTTTTCTTCGGTGCCCCCTCGTCGCCTTCCGCGGCGCCTTCGGTGTCGGATGGCTCCCCGTCGTCATCCTGGTCCGACTCGCCTTCGACTTCGGCGGCCGAGGAGGCCGGCTCGCGCGCGGTGACAGGTCCGTCGTGTGCGGCCGGCGCGTCCTCGATCTCGGAGTGCTCGGCGGTGGCCTCCTCGTAGGAGGGCTGGTTGGCCTCCGACTCGGAGATCCCGTCTTCGGCGCGAAGGTCGTCGGTCGGCTCGTCGGAATCGGCCGGAGATTCATCCCTCGTCGCCGCGGCTTCGCGACGCTCGTGCTGGCGTTCGCCCTGCCGGCGCTCGTGGCGTTCGCCGTGCCGGCCGCCACGACGGTCGCCGTGGCGTTCCTCGCCGTCGGCACGCGGCTCCGGTTCCGGGGCGGGCGTGGGGGTGCCATCAATCGCACCCTCGCCGGTGTAGCGCTTGACGATACGGGTGAAGTGGGGAAAACGCGGGTTCAGGCTCGAGCCGAGCATGCTGTAGAACACCGTCTCGGCCGGGAGCACGTGGCACTCCGCGCGGGCGAGCGACTCGAGCACGACGTAGCAGTCCTCCGGACGCCGGCCCGTCGTGCAATCGCTGAGGATCGTCACGTCCAGTTCGTTGTCCTGGGCGTGCAGCGCGGTCTGGTAGACGCAGATCGGGGTCTCGATGCCGGCGAGGAGCAGGTGGTAGACGTTGACGAATTGCGCGCGGTGCAGGAGCAGGTCAAGGATATCTACATCGACCAGTTAGTGAAGGAGTACATTGTCAATATCGTTCGCCAAACGCGCGAACA
>JACSRI010000238.1 GCA_014879845.1 Opitutaceae bacterium | reverse complement strand
GCTCGCCAACGTCAACGCCTCCGACGCGGAGATCCGCGCCGTGATGACCTTCGGCACGGAGATCGGCCGCACCGCCGTGCAGGTGCAGATGGCGGTGCGCAAGCAGGTCGAGCTGATGACGGGCAACCGCGTCAAACGCGTCGACGTGATCGTCGAAGGCGTGAAGATGCCGGCGACACGCAACGAGTCCGCGTCCACCGAGAGCAGCGAGGATTGGCCCGAGCTGCCCCACACGGACTGAGTCCCGGCCCGCGCGCGCGTCCGCGCTTGCCACCGCGCCGTTATGTTCTGTGCAGTTCCGCCCGGCCCGCTAGGCTGATCACCCGCCGGGCCCAGCCACATGCTCTACAAACTGCAAACCCTCGTCGACTCCCCCTACGTGCTTGGCAGCGCAGCGGCGCTGCTCGTCCTGACGATCGTCATCTACCTCGTCGCCCGTCAGCCCAAGGCCTTCAAGGCGTTCGATGCGGAGGGCGGCGGCGTGATCGTGACGCGCAAGGCCGTGCGCGAGCTGGTGCAGCGCTGCTGCTCCGGCCTGCAGGGTGTCGGCGCCGCCCACGCGCGGGTCACAATCCACGCCGGTGAGGTGCTCGTGCGCGTCGCCCTGCGCACGCGCCGCACGGCCAACCTCAAGGGGATCTCCAGCACCCTGCGCGAGGAGATCCGCGTCGCCCTGACGGAAAATCTCGGGATCGAGCGGATTCGAGACATCGAGATCGTCGTCGTCGGGATCCTCGACGATTCGGGCAAGGAGGACTGAGCCCACACCGCCCGCGGCCGATCCGGCCGCGACGCGTCCGGCCGTGATCAGGCGCATCGGGCCCGTCCGTGCCGGATCCCGCACACCTGACCGAGACGCCCTATGTCCAACTCATCGCCCCACGCACGCGCGCTGAACGCCGCACGCTTTTACGCGATCCTGGACACTGGATACGTGCCGCGGTCGCGCTGGCGCCCGACTTGCGCGGCGCTGATCGAGGGAGGCGCCGGTCTGGTGCAGATCCGCGCGAAACGGGAGACGCCGGCCGAGCGCGCGGCGCTCCTCGAGGAAGTGCTGCCTCTCTTCGCCGATCGCACGGCGGCGCCGATCCTCGTCATCAACGACGACCTCGAGCTGGCGGCACGGCACCCGCTCGTCGGTCTCCATATCGGACAAGAGGATACACCGCCGGAGATCGCCCGGGAGCGCCTCGGACCCGGACGGATCATCGGGCTGTCCACCCACGCGCACGCCCAGGCCGCCGCCGCACTCGCGCTGCCGCCCGGGGTGATCGACTACTTCGCGGTCGGGCCGGTGTTCAGCACTCAGACCAAGCCCGACTACACGCCCGTCGGCCTCACCCTCGTGCGCGAGGTGGCGGCGATGCGGCCCCGCCTCCCGTGGTTCTGCATCGGCGGCATCACGCGCGCCACCATCGCCGAGGTCGTCGCCGCCGGCGCACGCCGCGTCGTGATCGTATCCGACGTGCTGACCGCGGCCGACCCTGCGGGCGCGATTCGCACGGCGCTGAAGAGCCTGCCGACGGGGTAAGGGCGCCGCCAAGAGCGGACCAGCCTCGCTTCCGCATCGGCACCCGCTCACGCATCACAAACCGAGAAGGCACCTGCAAAAACGGCCGCCCGATGTCGGGCGGCCGTCGAGTGATGGGCAATCTGACGTTGAGGATCAGAAGCTGTAACGCGCGCTCAGCAGCATCGACCAACGCGAAGCAGCGGGCTCACCGCGCCCGAGCGACGGATTGAAGTCGTTGCCATCGGCCAGCGCAGCGCTGACGTTGCTGTAGACATACTGGCGATTCACTCCGTCAAAGGCGACGTTGGCGACGCCCTCGCGCTTGACGAAGAACTGGTTGGAGCCACGAATCAGACCCCAGTCTTCATTGATGAGATTGCCGACGTTGAGGATATCGAATCCGAGCGTGATGCGGTGGCGCCAGCCGGGCAGCTTAATCTCCTGTTTGATGCCGAAGTCGAACTGATTGACCCAGGGATAGGTCTCGGAGCCCGACTTGACAACCTGGCCGCGCTTGAGACCGAAACGCGCGACAATCCGGTCGAAACGCTCCTGGTCGGTCGCCGTGGCAAACCGCACGGCCGAGTCGCCGACCATCGGCACATAGATCAGGTCGTTGCCGTTGATACCGTCGCCATTGGCATCGCTGTTGTTGACGTTGTTGTTCGTCAGGCTGAACGGCAGACCGCTGTGGCCGTCATAGAAGAGCGAGAACGTCGTACGGTAACCTTTGAACAGTTCGAGATCCTTGGTGATGTTGAAGGTCACACGATCCGTGATCTCAAGCTCGCTGCGGTGCAGTTCCTGTTCGTTGGCGTTGAAGACCGAGCGATTGTTCCAGTTCGAGGCGGCGACGGAGGACGTGCCGAAGAGCACCTCCTCGGCGTCCGTATAGACATAGGCGGCGCGCCAGGCCCAGCCATCGGACTTGCGCGGGCGCTCCACGGCAAAGGTGAGCGACTCGGTTCCGCCTTGGTCTGAGTTGGTCAGCTTGATGATGCGGTTCGTGAACCCGGTGTTGACCAGGCGGGTACCGGATGCAGTGGCGCCGTAGGCGTTGAAATACATCGCGCGGCCATCCGGGCCCGCCCCCGTCTGAGCGATGTTGATATTCTCGTAGGCGATGTCCTGCTCGACCCAGGTGCGTTCAAACTCGACCGTGCCCTTGAGGTCCCAGAACGGAAGCACCCGTTCGAAAGCAAGGTTGGCCTTCCAACGCGAGGGGAGTTGGAAACTCCGATCCATGAACGCGACCTGCTGCGCAGGCGGCACGCTGCTGGTCGAGGGCTGGTTGTCCGGGTCGGCCGAGACAACCGGCGCCTGCAGTCCGCCGCCCGAGGTGCCGGCCGTGAAGGAACGGAAGTTCATGCCGGTGTTCGAGTAGCTGTTTGAAATCCAGACACGCGGAGCGCGTCCGTAGAACAAGCCGAGACCGCCGCGGAGAGCTGTGCGCTTCTCCGTCGCCGGCGTCCAGTTGAAGCCGAAACGCGGCTGAATGATCGAGCGACCGTCGTAGGTGTAGTCGTTGCGCTCGCCGAAGGTGTTGAAGAACCTCTCGTTGTATGGGACGTCATCGGGCAACCCGGCAATGTCCATGCGGATGCCGAAGTTGAGCGAAAGGGTCGGCGTGACGCGAAACACGTCGTTGACGAAGAAGCCGGTGTTGGACTCCGAGAACTCGGCCGCGGGATTCACGCCCTCGATGGTCTCGTTGTAGCTGTAAAGGCGATACTGGACCGTCCCGTTGTTGTTGGCGGCCACGGACTCAAGCTGTGCGAGGTTGGCGAACTCGTAACTGCCGTAGGCCCGCTGGACGAAGAGGTTGTAGGTGTCGGCTACGTCGTACTGTAGACCGGCCTGTAACGTGTTGCGCTCGGAAAGCTCGTAGGAGGCGAAGACCTCGATCGTGTCGGAGTCGACCTCGAGGTAGTTGGCGTGGCGACTGATCTCGGTGCCGAGATTGACGAAGGCGGTGTTGCTCGATCCGGGCACCGGCACATCTCGGACGAGGACACTGGGCTGGCGGGAGTTGTTGATCGGCTCGGACTCGTATTTGTTGCGCGAGGCCGAGATCTCGGTGTTGAGACGGTCACTCCAGCGACTAATCAACTGCGCGGTGAACGACTCATTGTTGACGATCTGATCATACCAGTGGGACTCGAACGAGAAGTTGTTCTGCGAGATACCCGTGCCAAAGCCCGGGAAGGTCGGCCGGCTCGACTCGCTGTTGTTGTAGCGCAGCGTCGCGCGGTGGTCGTCGTTAATGTTCCAATCGACCTTCACGATAATGTTCTCATCGGAGAGCGCGTTGCTGGTCGCCCGGGAGTCGCCGGGCTCAAATCCGAGCGCCTCCACGGCCGCGACGATCCGATCAATGGTGGGCTGATCGACCCAAGCCGTGGGCGAAGGCGGGATGCGGTCCTCCTTCACCTCCTCGTAGGAGATATGGAAGAACAGCTTGTTCTTTAGAATCGGGCCACCGAGGCTGGCGGTGAACGTCTCTTCTGAGAAGTCGGACAGCGGATATTCGACGCCGCCGAGTTCGGTGCCGACCATGTCCATGCCGCCGAAAGCCGACCGTCCGCGGTAGGTATAGCCGAGCGATCCGCTGAATTGGTTGGTGCCGCTCTTGGTCACCGCGTTGATACGGGCGCCGACGAAGCCGGCGTTGCGGGCATTGTAGGGCGCGGAGTCGACCGCGAGCGCATCGAGCGAGTCGAGCGGGATCACGTTACGCTCGGCCGCGGTGTTGTTGGAATTGAGACCGAACGGATCGGAGGCGCTCACACCGTCGACCTGAATGCTGTTGTAACGGTTGCTCATGCCGCTGACTGAGATCGCGCGATCAAACGGGTCGCGGTTATAGGTGATGCGCGGATCGAGACGCGCCAGCGCATTGATCGAACGGTCTCCGGCAGGGAGGTCTGCGATATCCTTGCTCGTCAGATACGAACCTGAGCCGGTTTGCGTCGCGTTGAAGAGCTGATCCACCGCACTCTCCGAGATTTTCAACTCGGCCAGTTCGACCACCTCTTCCGCAGACACATAAATCACTGCCTCTGCACCGCGGTCAATGTCGAGCATCACACCGCGGCTGACGCCCTTGGCGCCGGCACTCGTCGAGGCGCTCACCGTGTATGGGCCGCCCGGGCGCAGACCACGGAGGACGAACGTGCCATCCGTGCGCGTCGTCGCGGCGTACGTCGTCCCCGTCGGCTCGTGCACGACGGACACCTCGGCACCTTCGACGGCAGCGTCGCCCTCACTGACCACCCGTCCCCAGAGCGAGGAGGTGGTGATGGCCTGGCCGAAGGCCGTGCCGCCAACGAGGGTGGCCACCACGAGCGCCACCAAGGCGCGCATGGCAAACATCAGTCGATGTGTTTCGGAGTGTTGTCTCTGGTTCATCTTGGTCTGTGGGTCGTGATCGGTAGTGCAGGGAGTGGGTGGGCTGGGCGGACGACGTCGGGCCGCTCGTCTCGCGTTTGCCCTGTGGAACGCAGGCGCTGTCATGGATCCGCGGTCCGGGAACCCAACGCGACCCCGAGGCCACCCGCATCACCAGTTTTCAGATACAGCAAGATCCCAGCGGGTGGTTTCTTGCGGGAAAACCGTGAACAGGAGGCCATCGGGTCCGGATGAGCGCCGAACCGGACCGTCGGATGTGGAGTCGCCTTTCAGCAGGATCCACACCCGTCGATCCGCGAAAACTGGACGCCTCCGCGCCGACGGAGTCAAGGCAGGTAGCGCCCGGATTCAGACAAACTTTACGATGTCACCGCGGCGTGACTTTTGTGAATAACTCAGCGCGGCGCGAACCACGTGACTCCCGCCCACTCGCCCATCGTCTCGACACGTATTTTCCCAGCCGCGCCCTTCGCGCGGAACCCTTCGGCGACACTGGCAGATTCGCTCGTAAGAATACCGCTGAGCATCAACCGACCACCGGGCTTGACCGCGCGAATCAAGTCCTCGGCACAAGAAAGCAAAACGTTCGATTGAATATTCGCCAACACCAAGTCTGCGCGGCGTCGCTTGAGCGCCGTGGCGAGGTCACTCGTCGCGGTGCGCATGATCGAACCGACGCCATTGCGACGCGCGTTGGTGCGCGCGATGGCGACGGCCTCGGCGTCGTTGTCGAACGCGAAGACAGTCGAGAAACCCAGCTTGGCGGCGGAGATCGCGAGAATGCCGGAGCCACAACCGGCATCGATGACCGCGACAGAGCGGCGACGGTGCGGCGGCAGCTTTTCCGCGAAGGCGACAAGCTGCTTCACGCAGAGCCGCGTGGTCTCGTGGTTGCCCGTGCCGAAGGCCATGCCAGGATCGAGAAACACCGCGACGTGACCGCGGGGCAGACGATGCGTCTGGCGCTCCCACTCGGGCACCCAATGCAGCCGACCGTGGCGCCAGGCCTTGAAGTGAGCCTTGTAGCTCTCGCGCCAGTCCTCGTCAGCGACCGGCCGGAGCGCGGGCCTCGACGCGGCAACTCGAAGCGCCCGCGGCAGGCTTCTTGCCAGCGCATCCCACGCGGCCCGCGCCGCCGACTCATCGGCGAAGTATCCACTGACGCGCGCAGCCTGCGCGTCGACGTCCTCATAGACCGACCAGCGCTCATCGCCGTGCGCGGCGAGCGCGTCTGACCACGCTTCCGCCGCCGCGCGGTCGATCTCGAGCCGCGCCTCAACGAGCATGGCCGGTCTCCGAGTTAAGGCCCTCGATGCTCAACCGTGCCACAACGGCCGGGAGCAGCGCGTGCTCGGCGGCATGGATCTTTTGCGCGAGGGCATCCAGCGTGTCCGATGTCTCGATACGCACCGCGGCCTGGTCAAGGATGGGTCCACCGTCCACTTCAGCCGTGACGACGTGCACCGTGCAGCCGGTGATCTTTACGCCGCGACGCCAAGCCTGGCCGATTCCGTCGAGTCCGGGGAAGGACGGCAGAAGGCTCGGGTGGAGATTGATGATGCGCCCGGCGAAGGCATTGAGCATCGTCTCCTTGATCACGCGCATGAATCCAGCCAGCACCACGAGGTCCGGCTGTTCGGCGCGAATGGCCTCGACCCACGCGGCCTCGCGCTCGGGAGAGAACTTGCTCTTGAACGGCCCGGGATCGAGGAACTCGGCCCGCTTTCCGAACGAACGCGCGAGTTCGAGAATCCGCGCCTCGGGCCGGTCGCTGAAGACCGCCACGACGTGGGCGCGTCCGAGTCTCCCTTCGCGCTCGGCCCGCAGAAGGGCCTCCGCGTTGCTGCCCCGCCCCGACCCGAGGATGACGACTCTCATGCCGTGAAGTTAACGCCCCTGAAGCTCACGGGAGCACGAACAAAGCTCCCGCGATGATCGAGGAGAGCGTCGCACATAGCGACAACCGCTGCCCGAACGTCGGCGAAGCTGACATCCTTGCATCTATTTCATAGCCATTACCTTAAGCGACAAAACAAGCCGACTACCACAAGACATGTCGGGTTTCGTTACACTAGACACGACTCTAAGTAGAATTACTTAACAATCTTCAACAAACTGGGGATCAGTATGTTACAACGATACCACATGAATCAAGAAGCTGGGGGCACGTCTTCTGCGCTTCTTGGCATGACCAACCTCTCCCGCTGACCGAATAGGCCTTCTTTCTTCACTCATCATGATCAACATCCGTTCCACGCTTCGTCTATTCACGCTCGTCGCCGCTTCAGTATTCCTGGCGGCCGCGGCCCATGCCGTCCCGATTCTCGGCGGCAATATCGTTGTCACAGCCGACAGTGAGGTCCACGTGACCTTCGAGGGCTACAGCGCCGGCTATACCAGCCAGCTCTTTCTCCAGAATCCCGGCAACGATCTCGGAATGCTCTTCGTCAACAAGACGACAGCTGTCGGCTCTACGATCGCGCTTGGCACCTTTGCTGCCGGCACTGAATTGATCTTTCGCCTGTTCGTCGTTCCTACCGGCCAGAACTTCCTTACGGGCGACGCTCTGCGCAACAGCGACAACATCGCCCACGCCTACATCGAAACGATCGGAAACAAGACCTTCGTCGGCTTCGAAGATATCTGGGGCGGCGGAGACCGAGACTACAACGACTACATGTTCTCGGTGACCGCGAATCCCGTGCCGGATTCGGCCGCGACCGGCGCGCTCTTGGTGCTCGGTCTCGGTGCGCTGGCTCTCGCCCGCCGCCGACTCGCCTGAGTCCTGACTTTTGGTGTTGAACGAAAAAGCCCCGCGGCCGAGGTGCCGCGGGGCTTTTTGCGTACCGGGCTCACGTCACCGCGAGCCGATGCAGGTTCACTGGAAGAACCGCTTGGCCTTTTCGAAGAAGCTCTTGCCCACGGGCTCGTCCGCGTCGCCGCTGATGACGGCGAACTCCTCGAGTTTCTTCCGCTGCTCCGCGCTCATCGAGCTGGGCACCTCGACGTGCACGCGCACGAGTTGGTCTCCCTGGTAGCCGCCACGAAGGTTGGGCATGCCCTTGCCGCGCAAGCGGAAGGTCGTGCCGGATTGCGTGCCGGGCGGGATCTTCAGCGTGGCCTTGCCCGAGAGAGTCGGCACCTGGATCGTGCCACCGAGCGCGGCGAGGGTGAACTTAATCGGGATCTCGACGAAGAGGTCGTCGCCCTGGCGCTCGAAGACGTCGTGGTCGGCGACGTGGATGACGATGTAGAGGTCGCCCGACGGCGCACCATGCGAGCCCGCCTCGCCGTTGCCTGCGGAGCGGAGCTTGGAACCGGTGTCGACGCCGGCGGGCACGCGGACCTTGATCTTGGTCGTGTCGTTGACGCGCCCGTGGCCGCCGCACTGCGTACAGGGTTTGTCGATACGCGTGCCGGCGCCCTCGCAGGTCGGGCAGGCCTGGCGGAAGGTGAAGAACCCCCGCGAGGTCGTGACCTGGCCGGAGCCACCGCAGGTCGGACAGCGTGTCGCCTTCGAGCCGGGCTCGGCACCGCTGCCGTGGCACTTGGAGCAGGTCGTGGGCTTGCGGAAGGAGACTTCCTTTTCCACGCCGTTGGCCGCCTCCTCGAGGGAGATCTCGAGATCGTAGCGCAGGTCGGCCCCGCGCTGCGCGCCGCCGCCACCGCCGCCCCCGCCACCGAAG
>JACSRI010000064.1 GCA_014879845.1 Opitutaceae bacterium | reverse complement strand
CGGCGACGAAGAACGACTGGAGCGCGATCCTCTGGCACGACGGCAAGTTCCACGAGAGCCGGAAGTATCCCGAGCTCGAGATCCTCGATCGTGTCGGCGGCGGCGACAGCTTCGCCAGCGGCGTGCAGTTCGGCTTCATGGAGTTCAACGACGCGCAGAAGGCGGTCGAATACGGCGCCGCCCACGGCGCGCTCGCCTCGACCACGCCGGGCGACACGTCGATGGCGACGCGCAAGGAAGTGGAAAAGCAGATCGGCGGCGGCGGCGCCCGAGTCGTCCGCTGAGTCGGTTGCCGTGCGCGCCGCGAGGCTCGCTCGCCTGCCCTTTCGAGCCCGGGTCACGCGACCCGGGCTTTTTTCTGTTCACGGCACGCCGGTGACGGCGCCAGCGACGGAGGGCGATCAACCGCGCCACACCCGCACCCGGAGGATCAAAGATCCGGCGGGACGGTACAGAGGGACTCCTCCATGGTGGAGAGGCCCTCGACCACCTTGAGCATGGAATCCTGGTGGAGGGTCTTCATGCCGTTGCGCATGGCGATCTTCTTGATCTCAGCCGCCTCCTTGCCCTTGTTGATCGCCTCGATCAGCTCGTCGCTGATGGTCATCAACTCGTGGATACCCACGCGGCCCTTGTAGCCGGTGTTGTTGCAGCGGCTGCAGCCCTTGGCGTTGGCCTTGTAGATCTGGCCGCCCTGCCAGCCGAGCGACTTCTCCAGGATCTCCTTCTCGCGGCCCTCGGGCTCATAGGCCTTGCGGCAGACCTTGCAGACGCGGCGCATGAGGCGCTGGGCGCACACGCACAGAAGCGAGGAGGAGATCATGAACGGCTCGATGCCCATGTCGGTGAGACGGGCAATCGTGCTGGGGGCGTCATTGGTGTGCAGCGTGCTCAGCAGGAGGTGACCGGTGAGCGCGGCCTCGACCGCGATGTTGGCCGTCTCCTTGTCTCGAATTTCGCCGACGAGGATGATGTCGGGGTCCTGGCGCAGGAAGGCGCGCAGCGCGCTCGCAAAGGTCAGGCCGATCTGCCGGTGCATCTGCATCTGGTTGATGCCGGCGAGCGTGTATTCGATCGGGTCTTCGGCCGTGCGGATGACGATGTCGGGCGAGTTGATCTCGTTGAGCGCGGAATAGAGCGTCATCGACTTACCCGAACCGGTCGGACCGCAGTGCAGGATCATGCCATAGGGCTGGCGGATCACCTCGCGATAGCGCCCGAGGTTCTCCTGCGAGAAGCCGAGGGCGGGCAGCGGCAGCGTAGACTTCTGTTTGTCGAGAATACGCATGACCACGCCTTCGCCCCAGTTCAGGGGCGCGGTGGAGACACGCAGGTCGATGTCGATGTTCTTTTTCGTGAACTGCTTGAATACGATGCGTCCGTCCTGCGGGAGACGGCGCTCGGAGATGTCCAGGTTGGACATGATCTTCAGGCGGGCGACGAGGGCGGGACCGACGCGCGACGGGAGCTTGAGCTTGACCTGGCAGTTGCCGTCGACGCGGTAGCGCACGGTCACCTCGGTCTCGCTCGGCTCGATGTGGATGTCGGACGTGCCGACGGCGAAGGCATCCTCGATGATGCGGTTGGCCAGCTGGATGATCGGCGCGGACTCCTCGCTCTCGGCGTCGGTGGCGTCGAGGTCGACATCCTTCTCCTCATACTCGGCGCCGACGGCCTTGACCACATCGTGGAACTGCTCGTCGTTGCGGATGGCGCCGGCGGAGAGCTTGTCGCGGATGTCCTTCTCGCGGGCGAGGAAGGGCACGACGCGCTTGCCCGTGAGATCCTGGATCTGGCTGGAGACGGTGAGTTCGAAGGGATTGGCGAAGGCGACGAGCACGTACTCGCCGATCGAGCCAACCGGGAGGACCAGCTTCTGCTGGCAGAACTCCATCGAGATCTTCTCGAAGGTCCCCTTGTGCACACGCACGCGGTTGACATTGAGGGGCGTCATGCCGAAGGCGCGGGCCTTGGCGATGAGCAGGTGATGAGCCTGGATATTGTACTCGTCGCGCAGGAGCTGCTCGAGGGCGTCGCCGTTGAGTTCCTTCGGCGTGCTGACGATCGCCTGCTGCTGGGCGGGCGTGAGGCGACCGAGCCCGACGAGGTTTTCGACGATGGCGGATTGGAGGCGTCCGAGGGCCATGGAAGATCAGGGCGGGTCAGGCGACGGCGGCGACGTTCTTGGCGGCGACGGAGCCGCCGTTGCGCTCGGCCTCGAACTTGTCGAGGAAGTCGGCGATGGACTCGATCGTGGTGGCGTACCAGACGACCGGCGTGCCGAGTTGCTTCTCCCAGTGCTGGCGGACGGAAGGGCTGAGGTAGTAGGCGCTGGCGACGTAGTGGATGTCGTCGTCCTTGTCGAAAGGGATGCTCCAGGTGGCCCAGCACATGCCCAGGTTGAGCTGGGACTTGAGGTCGTCGTGCAGGTCGATCTCGCGCATGTCGACCAGGCCCATCGACATCTCCTCGACGAGATGCTCGAGGAGCGCGTCCTCGCGCAAGGCCTTGGTCTCGGCGATGAGGATACGCAACAGGCAGGCATCGCGATCGATGCCCTGGTCGAGCACCTGCAGGAGGCGCTCGGTGGCGGCCTCGAGTTGCTCGACAGTGATGAGATTGCGTTCGACGAGCGCAGCGCCCAGGAGGCGGTTGCTGCGCATGATGATGGGTCTGAATTCGGACATGGTTCGACGGTGCAGCCAGCCCCTCAACGGAGGCCCGCCCCGTCGGCTCAGTCCTTGGTATTTTTACCGCGGACCCGCCGGTAGAGCTCCTCCAAGAGTTGAGGGATTCCCTCTTCGGTCAGACAGGATATCGGCAGAACATCCACGCGATTGAGGCGCCGAAACTTGCGCAAGAGCCCGGCCGCCGCCTCCTCGTCCATCTTGTTGGCTACGACGACCCTGGGCTTGTCGAGGAGCGCGGGGTCGTAGAGTTCAAGTTCTCGTAAAAGGTGCCGGTAGTCGTCGGCGGGGTTTCTGCCCTCCGTACCGGCCATATCGAGCATCAGGACCAGCAGCGCACAACGCTCGATGTGGCGCAGGAAGCGGTGGCCGAGGCCGCGGTTTTCATGGGCGCCCTCGATCAGGCCCGGGACGTCCGCCATGGTCAGGCGATCGTGCTTGTCCTTGTACTCGATGATCCCGACCTGCGGATGGAGGGTGGTGAATGGATAGGGCGCGGTCTTGGGGCGCGCGCGGGTGATGATGTTGGTCAGGCTCGACTTGCCGGCGTTGGGGAAACCGACGAGCCCGAGGTCGGCGATGGTCTTGAGGACGAGGAGAAACGCGCCCTGCTCGCCCGGCAGACCCGGGTTGGCCCGGCGCGGCGTGCGGTTGGTCGAGGATTTGAAGTGCGTGTTGCCCCAGCCGCCATTGCCGCCCTTGGCCAGGATGATCTGCTCCTTGTGGGCGAGGACCTCCGCGACCATGCGGCCGCTCTCGGGATCGATCACGACCGTGCCCGGCGGCACGCGCAGGACCGCCGGTTTTCCATCCGACCCGTGCTGATCGGCCCCCCGGCCCATCTCGCCATCCTTCGCGCGCCAGTTCGGGCGGAAGCGGTAGTCGTTGAGGTTGTTGACGTCGTGGTCGCCCTCGAGGATCACGTCGCCGCCGCGCCCGCCGTCGCCGCCATTGGGGCCGCCGAAGGGCTCGAATTTTTCGCGCCGAAAGGAGACGCAGCCTTTGCCGCCGTCGCCAGCCCGCACGGAAACCGTGATCTCATCGATGAACATGCCGGCATCATCGAAAGGCACCGGCCAAGCGCCATGTCAAAAGTGGACCCAGGGAGAAAGCCGGCGGTCCCCGCCGGCCCCGAGCTCAGTCGGGATCGTCGATGACGTAGAGTTCGAGCAACACTTCTCCCTCCAAGCCGGCCACCGACTCGGCGTGCACGGTGTAGGTGCCTGGCAACACCTGCGTGAGTAGGGCCGCCGACTGGCTCCCCGCCGCGAGCGAGAACGCACCGACCGACCGGGAGCTGGCCAGGAGGTCCGACAACTCACTTGCCGGCCGATCGTCCCAGTCATCATTGAGCGCGATCGCCGTCGAGCCCTGGTACAACCGCAGTCGCGGGTTCTCCAGCACCTGGCCTACACCGAACCTCTCGAGCTCCACGCCGACGACGCGCACGAGCAGGCGCAGCCCGCCCTCGCCGCGCACGACGAACCCGCCGATCATCGTGTCCGCGCCGGCGCCGGTGCGGCCCCGCAGCGAGACGTTGCGCACGAACCCAAAAGCCGACCCGGTGCCGGCGTCATAAAACTCCGCCAGCGAGATGCCCGTGGACCCGGTCGGGCTGGAGGTCTGCAGCGTGAATGCGCCGCCCGCGAGGTCGCGCATGAGTGCGGAGTCGTAGTTGACGAAGAGGCCGGGAACGATCTCCCAGTCCCTGGGTTCGAATGCCCCCACCTGGGAGCCCAGCGCGAGCATCTCCGGCGTGCGTGCACTGCCGGCATCGCTGGTCACAGGGTCTTCGCCCGCGAACAAGGCGATCGCCGGGTCCATCAACCGCGTCCCGAGGTAGGTCCCGCTCTGAAGGTTCAAGCCCACGCCGCGCAGGAACACACGGCGCGGCGTCGATCCGGCCGTGACAAACCCCGCGATCTGCGGCGGTCCCCCGGCAGGCACGCGCGAGCGTGCGGAGAAGTTCACCAGATGCGCCGTCGACGGCCGGACCGAGAGCGTGACGCCCTCGCTCACATACGTGGCTGAGCCGACGCGGATGACGACGCGATAGGCGCCGGCGTCGGCCGACGAGGTCATCGCGATGACAAGCGTCGGGCGTGTCGCACCGGCGATGTCGACCCCCCCGCGCTGCCACTGGAAGGTAGCCGGATCCGCGTCGCCGATTTCCACGGAAAACTCCGCGCGCTCGCCCGTCGCGACCGAACGCGCGACCGGCGGGATGACGATGCCTGGCGTATTCAGCGCCTGGAGCCGCTTCGCGCCGAACTCGCCGCCGATCACCCAGTCGCCATCGGCCGCCTGGGCCACGTCGTAGACGGTCATTCCGCTCGCGGCATGGGTCGTGAGCATGCGCGAACCGTCGTGGCGCCAACGCTGGAGCGGACCGAACAGGCTGACGAACGTGCCGTCGGGCAGCTCCGTCAGCCCGCGTGGCAGCGCAGACGCAAGATCGCCCTCGATCTCGAGGGCAAAGCCCGGGTCGACCGTCCCGTCGGCCAGCACGCGGATGAAGCCTTGGGGAAGCGGTTCGGAGCCGTAGACCATGAGGAGCGCCGCGCCGTCGCGCTGCAGCGCCTTCACGTAATACACGCCATGCATCGCGAGACGTGCCAGGTACTCGGTGTCGACCGAGCCATCGGCGCGCAGCTTGACCAGGCGGGGTACGTCCTGACCATCGACCTGCCGAAACGCGCCGGCGAACACGATCGACCCGTCAGCCAGTTCGCGCGCGTCCGTGAGCTGAGACGGCGAGTAGAGATTATCCGTGCCGAAGTCACCCGTGAAAAGGGGCGGCAGGGTCGCCACGCGCGCGCCCGTCTCGCGGTCGAAGCGCGCCAGCCGCAACACAGAACTGTCCGCGGTCTCCACCACGCCCGCCAGGATGCGACCGTCGCGATCGAGCCCCAGGACCCGCGCACGGCTGCGTCCGAGCTCGGACTCCACCGTGCCCGTGGCTGAAAGCGCTCCATTCGGATCGAGACGGCGCAGCCGTCGCCACCACGCGTCGCTCGTTTCCCGCGCGTAAACCCACACGTGACCATCCGCCTCGTACGCCGCCGGCCAGAGGCGGCCGAGATCCAGCGGCGGAGTGAACGCGGTATCGACGGTCCCATCCGCCAGCAGTCGCGCCAGGCCCGGTCGAGCCTCCCCGTCGACGAGGGAAAACGCCCCTGCCAGCCACACGGTGCCGGCGCCGTCGAGATCAGCCGACGCCACCCAACCCGGGAAACCCAGGTCGGGCTCCACGACCGTGATCGAAGTTCCGCTGACTGGATACACATGGAACCGTGGAGCACGCCGTAGCGTCGCCACCCCCAGCCTGAAATCGTCCGCCGCCTCCAGCTCGCCGGCCACTTCCGTGATGATCCTGCCATCCGGAGTCGCGCCCTTCAGACTGCCCGAGCCCGACCATGGTCCGATCAGGACTCCTTCGCTGGTGGCACGCTGCAGCGTCCGCGTGATCGACCAGTCGCCGAATGCCAGCACATCGAGGACAAGTTCGCCGCTGGCCAGCTCGACCGCGCCCTCGAGCGAGTAGCTCGTCATCGTCTCACCGGACGAAGGCAGGGGCTGGAAACCGGTGTCGGCGGTTCCGTCTGCGCCGAGTCGAATCGGCCGGCTGCCGCCGAAAATCACTCGTCCATCCCGTTGCACGAGAAGCATCGGGCCGTAGGGAAACTGCGGCGACACGAACCCCGGTTCGGGCTGGCCGCCCGCGTCGATGCGCACAAGTGTCTGGCGCAGGCCGCCGACAGGCACACGCGCGATGAGCGCACCGCCCGGTGCGCGTGCGACATCCGAGACCTCCGCATTGGGCACGACCATATCCGGCGCGAAGGAACCATCCAGCTCACCCGTGCGCGTCAAGCGCGCGAGCCCCGCGTGCGCCTGGCCACCGACCGACGAAAAGCGACCGTAGATCACGGTGGCGCCGTCGCTCATGCCTTCGGCCCCCATCACGACGGTGACCACACCGCTCGAGATCGCCACATCGGCATAGGAGGAATCGAGCGCACCCGACGCCTCATAACGCCGGATGACCGGCTCGCCGGCCCCATCCTCAGGGTTGGCGCGATGCACGACGAGGAAGCGCCCGCCATCGAGCGGCACGACGAGATCACGGCGCCGCAGGGCCTCGCCAGCGAAGGCGAAGCCCCCATCCGGTGTCCCGTTTGCGCCCAGTCGCACGATTCCGGGTACACGCTGGCCAGCCAGAAACGTCACATCACCGTGGACGAGAAACCCGCCGTCACTCGCGAGCGCCAGGTGCACGGCCAAGAAACCTCCCGCCCGATGCACGATCACCGGATCGAAGGTGGTGTCCCAAACGAGGGGCTGGGCCTTGCTCGATGCGGCGGTGAGTGTGAAAACGAGGACGGCAAAGGCAGCGAAGGCGCGGCGGCAGACGCCGGCCCGCGCTGCGCGACGTGACGCAGGGTTCGGACACATGCTCATCAGAATCTCTCCTGTCAGCGGTGGTGGTTCGGATACGATGGGCGGACCGCGGGGGGAGCATGCACACAGGCGCGGACCGCACCTCGTGCACGATAGACCCACGGGCGATGGCGGCAATCGCCAACTCCCGGCGCGCGAAACGCACTTGGCGCCGCGGTCCGTCAGCCATTGAGTCGCGCATGACCCAGCCCGGACATTTTCCTGGCCCGATCAGCGCCGGCATGCTCGCCGAGATGCGGCGCTACGTGATCGCCGATCCCTACCCTTTCGCCATCGACCTCGAGCGCTGCGAGGGCATGTGGCTCGCCACCGTCGACGGCGACCGCCTCTTCGACTGGGCGGGCTACTACGCCTCGAAATGGATCGCGCACAATCATCCGCGCCTGCTCGAACCCGACTACCTGCGCCGCCTCGGTTACGCGGCGAACAACAAGCTCGCCAACGTCGACTTCCTCACACCCGAGTGCCTCGAGTACTACCGTGCCCTCCACGCCACCGCGCCGCGCTGCATGCGGTCCGATCGCCTCGAGCTCTACGCCGTCAACTCCGGCGCCGAGGCCGTGGAGAACATGATGAAGTACCTGCTCAACCTCCACGACCGAAACGAGGCGGCCAAGCACGGCGCACGGCGCTTCATCTACTTCGACCAGGCATTCCACGGCCGCACCATCTTCGCCCTCAACGTCACCGAGCTCTCGCACGATCCCGTCGTGACGAAAGACTTTCACGGCCTCGTGCGCGGCAACATCCAGGTGCCGTTTCCCGCGATCGACACCGACGCGCCGGCGCGGGAGAATCGCTTCCGGACCGACGAGGCGCTGCGTCGCGTCGAGCGCAGCTTGCGCGAGCACGCGGGCGAGATCGTCGGCATCATCGTCGAGCCGCTGCAGGGCGCAGGCGGGCACCGCGTGGCGGAGAAGGAGTTTTTCCAGGGCCTGAGCCGGCTCGCCCACGAGCACGACGTGTATCTCGGCTTCGACGAGGTGCAGACCGCCGGCGGCCAGACCGGCGCCTTCTTCATGGCCGACCTGCTCGACCTGCCGTATCCACCGCAGGCCATCGCGGCGGCCAAGAAGCTCGGCAACGGCGTGGTCTACATGCTGCACTCGATGGAGGACACCGGCGTGCTCGACTCCACCTGGGGCGGCACGCTCGCCGACATGGTGCGCTTCTGCCAGGAACTGCGCATCGTGACCGACGAGCGGCTCATCGAGCAGGTGCCGGAGAAGACCGCACATCTCGTCGCGCGGCTGCACGAGCTGCGCGCGGAGTTCCCGGGCCTCCTGAGCAACGTGCGCGGCGTGGGCCTCTACCAGGGCTTCACAGTCGCCACGCCGGAGGCGAAGACCGCGCTCGTCGATCGTGCGCTCGAGCAGGAGAAACTTCTGCTCCTTGGCGCCGGCCGCACGAGCGTGCGGCTGCGTCCCCATCTCCACGTCTCGAAGGACGACATCGACCAACTCGCCGCGATGCTGCGCCGCCTGCTGCACGGGCTCGCGCGCGAGCCCGTGCA
>JACSRI010000112.1 GCA_014879845.1 Opitutaceae bacterium | reverse complement strand
CGAGCGTCGCGGCCATCAGGCCGACCACGACCTCATTGGCGAGCGCGCGCACGGTGAGCGATTTCAGCTCGCGCCCCGGATCGAGATCGAGGACAAGGATCGTCGCCGCCCCGCCGGGCACCACGCCGCCCCGGCCCTTGAACGTCTCGTGATCGAGGACACGCACCGCTCCGGTCCTGAGGTCGACGCGCGCCGGCAGCGGGGCGTCCACGCGGAACTGGAAGTCGTCGATGAAGTAGTCCTGCTCGATCGGCCACCAGGTCTCGGGATTGCGCAACGCCAGCCGCGTGGTGCCTCCGTCCGTGTAGGTCGCGACCACCTCGCCGTTGTCGAGCCGGCTCTGCATCGCGTTCGTCGATCCCGCCATGAGCAAATGGATACGGCGAGCACGACCGGCGAGCGGCACGGTCGCCTCGCGCGGGTAGTTATCCCACTGCGAGACGAAGACGATGTTCGGTGCGTCCCCCGGGCCCGGCGTGGCAAACCGCAGGCCCGAAGGCAGGACCAGGACTCCGGCGTGCGCGGCCGCCGCGGCACGCAGGCCCGTGTCGTCGATCTCCGCCATGGCATTGACGTGACCAGCCCAGGCGCCGATGCCCTGGGCCGGCAGCGCGAGCGAAACAAAGGGCGATCGCGGCGAGCGGTACTTGCCCGGACGAAAGATCTCGGTGACGCGATCGTTGAACTGCGGCGCGAGGTCGACGGGGTCGAGCGCGCCGCTGATATCGAGCGCCGGGGGCGGAATCGCGACCGGCCGCGGCTGGTGTTTCGAAACGTCGGGGCGCCTCTGCACCGCCCATTCGAACTCAAAACCACCGTCGATCGCGCGGCGGGTGGCAGGCTCGCGGCCATCCCATCGCGCGCTCACCCGCAGCGCCTTGACCGCGTCCGACCGCGGCTCGACGCGCAGCCACTCGCGCGCCGCGCGGCGCTCGTAGCGCACGGCCACGTCAGGCGTCTCGATCGAGGCGCGCGCCCAGGCGGATGGAAAACCCGGCGCGACCACGAGTTCACCGCCGAGCGCGTCGGGACGGATGCCAAAGAGTCCCTCCACGATGGCGCGCGCGAGCACGCCGCTGCCGTCGGCGAAGTCGCGCTGCGATTCGCGGCGATAGACGTCGAAGGTGTTCATTGAGCCGACGTTACCCGGGCAGATGCCCATGTACATCGACGCGAGCAGCGAACCCTTGGTCAGGACAAACGCCTCCTCCGGCAACCCGGCCTGCCACCACGCGAGCGCCGTGTGGATGTTCTCGCCCATGACCACGTTGTTGATCGACCAGGTGTAGGGCATCCAATCCGTGGTGGCGTGAACGGCAAACTCCCCCGCCGGCACACCCGGCCCACGCACCGGTATACGCGGGAGACGGTGCGCGACATAGTCCGCCATCGCGCGGGCCTCGGACGGCGTCGCGACCTCGGAATCGATCACGTGATAGACCGACCAGAGCGCCGCGCTCGGATGCACGAGTTGCAGGCCGAGCAGGTCCTTGAACTCGGCGAAGGTCCCCACCTCCGGCAGCCAGAGCAACTTCCGCATGCCGCGTGCGATCAGGTCCGCCTCACGCTCGTAAGGCGCGGCGTCGTGCCCGAGCAGGCGCGCGAGGCGGGCGGCTTCCCTGTTGTGGAAAACATTATACGCGCTGGCGTGCGCCGTGCCACCCCCGTGGTATTGCAGGTCGTCGCTCGCCCAGATCGCCGCGTAGGCCTCGTAGAGCGGCAGCACGTCGCCTGAGTCAGTGGCGAACTCGCGCCGGAACAGCCGCCGCTCCCACGCGAGATGGCGCTCGATCACCGGCCACATCTCGCGGGCGAACGCCAGGTCGCCGGTCCAGCGCAAGTGGCGGAAGAGCGCGTCGATCGCGACGAGATTCATGTCGTAGTGGCTCATCGCCATGTTGCCGTTGCTGTGCAGCGCACGGCGACTGCGCGCGAGGTTGGTCTCCTCCTCGGGCGGGGGAAACGAGTCGGGAATCGGGTCGGTGTTCTGCTTCGCCGCCCAATAGCGGAAATGCGCGCGCGCCCGCTCGTGCCACCCGAGCGCGTCCATCGCATACGGTCCGCGCCAGCCGAGCAGCCGCGTGCGCCATGCGATGGCGCCGTGCATGATGCCCTGCTGGGGTTCGTCCCAGACCGCGTCGGCCGCGATGTTGAGCGCGGCGACGGCGGCGTCGATGGTGGCGTCCGGCGTCGCGACACGAATCTGCCCACGCAGATTCGCGTAGTGCTGGCGTGCGGACACGAACGCCGCCTCGACCTCGTCGGCACGGATCGGCCCGCGCACGAGCGGGCCGGCCGGCAGGACGCCGCCCGGCGCAGGCGCATTGACGTCGCGATAGACCGGGAGGTCAGCCGGCGCCTTCCCCGCATCCACGAGGCGTTGGAGCGCGAGAAACGCCGGCGTGCCCGCGTGCAGCGCGAACTCGCCCACGACGACCGGATCGGGTGCGTCATCGTTCTGGGATTCGAGCAGATCAAAAAGCCGGCCCCAGGCATGACTGCTGCCGACGCCCAACGTCGTGCCCGCGGGCACGAGGCCGAGGATTTCGGCGGACTTGCCGCGCACGAGGAAGCGATCGGAAAAGACCTCCGCCTGATCGGCACGACATACCTCGGGCCGCAGCTGGAAATACTCGCCGATCGGCACCTGCTCGGTGCCGATGTCGCCGTCGCGGCGTCCCCGTTGTCCGCTCACGCCGCCGAAGCCGAACACGACCGTCATCCCGGCCGGCACACGGCTCGCGTCGAAGCGCACGATCAACCCGTCGACGTCGTGCGTCGGCACAGCCGCCACGTGCAGCGCGCCGCCGTCACCGAGCAGCGGATCGCGGATCTCGTAGGCCATCTCGCCCGGCAGGTAGCGCGCCACGATCGAGCCCGCCTCGTGCAGCCACCGCGTGCCCGCGGGCGTGTGCAGGCCGAGCCGGAGATTGCCCCCGCGACCGGGCAGGTAGAGGAGGAACTCCGGGACGTCGCCGGCATCGACGCGGAAGGCCGTGTTGCCGCCGTAGAGCGGCCGGTTGAAAAACTCGCCGCCGTTCTCGATGACAAATGCGTGTCCATCCGGCCGATACCGCAGAGGCCGCTCGATATTCGAGACGAGATTTGGTGTGGGTCCCCCGGCCGGTGCGATGGTCTGCGCATGGGCGCCGGGCGCAGTGACCACGGCGAGTATACCGACGGCGAGCGTGCGCCTCATGGCGAGGAGGCGGGGGCCGCGGGCCGGACCGCCTCGATCACGATCGTGGCGGGGACCAATCCCGGGCTGCGTGCGGTAATCGTGATCGGCGCGGGCACGTCCTTGGCCTGTACGATGACTTGCGCCAGGCCGTTGAAGAGCGTCCGACGCAGGTCCTGCTCGGCTTCGTGGCTCGCGGGGTTGCCGTTGCCGGTGCCGAGCAAGCGGCCGCCGGTGGTCATCTCGAATTCCACGCCGTTCATCGCCGTCGGCACGATGCGGCCCTTGGCGTCGACGGCCGAGACCGAGACAATCGCGATGTCGCGGCCATCCGCGGCGATCTCCGTGCGATCGGCGGTGAGCGCGAGGCGCGCGGGCGCATCGGTCGTCTCGTAACGCGCGCTCCCGATCAGGCGACCGTCGGTGAAGCCGCGGGCCTCGATCACGCCGGGCTCGAAGGGCACGGCCCAGGCCAGGTGGGAGTCTCGCGGCATGGGCTTGCGGCCGAGACTGCGTCCGTTGAGCAGGAGCTCGACCTCGCCGGTGTTGGCGAACACCCAGACGTCGACGGTTTTTCCCTCGCGGCCGCGCCAGTTCCAGTGCGGGAGCAGGTGGATGACCGGCCGGCGGCTCCACCATGCCTGATAGAAGAAATACGTATCCTTGGGGAAACCACAGAGGTCCATCACGCCGGTCTGCGCCACCGTGACGGGCCAGGCGAGCGGCGCGGGGTGGCCGCGGTGATCGAAGGCCGAGTCGAGGAACGCCCCGCCGAGCCACGGACGCTCGAGCACGTATCGCCACCAGCCCTCCGCGGTGGAGCCCCAGTTGCCGCGCACGAGGTCGGTGAAATCGCCCCATTGCGGGATGTTGGTGTCGTAGGCGGAGAACCAGCCGCGGCCAGCGTCGTTGGCGTAGATGCCGCGTGTGGTCACCGCGCCCCCCTCGGCGGCGAAGAACACCGGCCACCTCGGCCGCGCCGCCCGGAGCGCATCCAGGTCGGGAAAACCGCCCGGCTGCTTGTCCTGCGCCAGGCGCTGGCCGCGGATGCCGTTGCCGCGATAGCTGAGGGCCTGCACGTCGACCACGTCGGCCACGCCGCGCCCCCAGTCCCAGTTCATCGCCATCGTCACCGGGCGCGACGGGTCGAGACGGCGCGCGAGGTCGCGCATGGGCACGACGACATCGCGCGCAAACGCCTCGGAGCCCTGCACGGCAATCTCGTCGGAGCCAAGGTTCCACGCGATCACCGAGGGGTGGTTGCGGTCGCGCAGGATCACCCGCTCGAGCGTCGCGAGATCGGCGGCGCCGGCGCCGGGCCGGCGGTGTTCGCCCAGGACCATCAGGCCCATTTGGTCGCACAACTCGATGACCTCGGGAGCGGGGGCGCCGTGCGCAGGACGGATGGCGTTGGCCCCCATGTCGCGGATACGCTCGAGCCGCCACCGCGCCAGGCGCTCCGGCAGCGCCACGCCGACCCCGGCGTGATCCTGATGCAGCAGGACACCCTTGATCGGCGTGCGCGAGCCGTTGACGAGCAGTCCCTCGGCCGGATCGAACCGGATCGTGCGGAGGCCGAAGTCGGTCGCGACCGAGTCGAGCGTGCCCGAGAGATCGTCGATGCTCGTGAGCACGCGATAGCGGTAGGGATCATCGGGCGACCACAGGCGCGGATCCTTCACCTCGACCGTGCGGATGACGCGGCGCGTGCGGCCCGGGCCGATGTCGATGCGACGCGCGATGCTGGTGGCGAGCACGGCGCCGGAGGCATCGGCCACGCTCGTCGTCACACGCACGCGCACGGGTGCCTCAGTGAAATTACGCAGCCAGGTCGTGACCTTCACCGCAGCCTTCCCGTCGTCGACGCGCGGATGCACGTAGACGCCGTGGGGCGCGACGTGCACGCGGTCGGTGCGCACGAGCCAGACGGATCGGTAGATGCCGGCGCCTTCGTACCACCAGCCCTCGTTGCGCGTCGCGTCCACACGCACCACGAGCACATTGGTCGCGCCCGGCCGGGCGGCGGCACCAAGATCGAAGCGGAAGCTGTCGTAGCCGCCGACGTGGCGGCCGAGGCACCGGCCGTTGAGCCAGACCATGGCGTCGCGGAAGACGCCGTCGAACTCGAGCGCGAGGGCCCGGTCGGCATCGGTGGCCGGGAGATCGAAGGCCAGCCGGTACCACCCTACCCCCTGGCCCGAGGCCGTATCCACGATCCGGTGGCCGCGGGCCGGGTCGCCCTTCGAGTCGGCCGGCATGGACGCCGCCCAGTCGTGCGGCAGCCACACCTCGCGCCAGTCGCGGTCGTCGAAGCCGGGCTGGACGAAGGCGAGTTGCCCGCCGAGGTTGGCCGCCACCACGTCGAAGCGCCGGGCCTCGAGCGCGGGCTCGGCGGCGGCCGCGCCGGCCTCGACCTTGTCGAGGCGCGCGGCCTCGGCGTATTCGAACATCAGTCCGGCATCCGGAGCCTCGCCGCGCTGGAAGCGCCACCCGGCGTCGAGTCGGATGCGCTCGCGCGGCGCGGCCTCCAGGCCGGAGGAGATGCCGATGAGCAGCAGCGCGAGGGCGGCGACGAGACGTGGGCGGGGATGCGGACGCAGGTGGTGCGGGTGCGGGGCGCTCATCACGGTGGAACGGCCGGGATGCTGGACGGCGGCGCGGGCCGAGACAAACGAGTTCGCGCGGTCCGCCCCGAGTTCACGCCCGGGCGCCCCGGCGAAGCGCCTGCTCGATCGTCCGGAGCATTTCGTCGGGCTCGAAGGGCTTTTCCAGGATCGCGTCGACCGAGGAGGCAAACAGCGCCGCGCGGTCGGCTGCGCTCAGTCGGCCGCTCACGATCACGATGGGGCCGCGAAAGCGCCCCTCGGCGCGCAGGCGCTGCGCGATCTCGCTGCCGCTCATGCCGGGCATGTTCACGTCGAGTATGATCAAGTCGTAGTCGGCGGCGTGCTCACGCAGATGGTCCCAAATCGCCCGACCTTCGCCGAGTCGCTGCACTTCGTGTCCGGCGCGCCGTATCGACTCCGCCATGGCACGGGCGACGAGTTCATCGTCGTCGCCGAGGAAGACGCGCCGTCCGCCCGAAACGACCGAAGGCGCCTCCTCGGGCGTCGCGACCGGGGCGACACGCGCCGGGGCCACGGCCAGGGTCACGTGGAACTTCGAGCCCGCCCCCGGAACCGACTCGACCTCCACGCGGCCGCCGCCCTGGGAGAGCAGGTGCCACACCGTGGCGAGGCCGAGGCCGGATCCCTTGCCCACATCCTTGGTCGTGAAGAACGGTTCGAAGATGCGCTCGCGCACCTCGGGAGCCATGCCCATGCCGTTGTCGGCGACGGTCACGCGCACCCAGCCCTCGGCGCCGGGCTCGGCTCCCGACCGGTCCGCGTCCGGCGGAAGAAACACTCCGTCGAGACAGATCTCGGGCACATACCCTTCGTCCCCGCGCGCGAGTCGATCGAGCAAGGTGTCGCGGGCGTTGAGGATGAGGTTGAGGATGACCTGATTGAGATCGGTCGAGGAAATGCGTACGGGCGGCAGGCCCGGAGGCACGCGGTTCTTCAGTGCGATGCGCCGGTCGATGGCGCTGCGCAAAAGCGAGAGGCACCCCTCCACCACGGGCGCAACCTTGACCTCCTCGATCGCCGCGTCGCCCTTGCGCCCGAAAGCGAGCAGGCGCCGCGTGAGGTCGGCGGCCCGGCGCGCCGCATCGGCGATGGGCAGGAGTTCCTCGCGCAGCCGCTCGTCACCGGCGCGATCCATGCGGATCTCGGCGACCTTGAGCATCACGGGCGTGAGGAGGTTGTTGAACTCATGGGCGATGCCGCCGACCACTTCGCCCACGGCACGCAACCGCCGCGACTGCGCGACCTCCTCGTCGAGCGCACGCGCGGAAGTGACGTCCTCGGCCAGCACACAGGCCCGCTCCCGGCCATCCGGACCGGGCGCGAGCGGCACCACCGTCGCCACGACCCGGCGCCTGGATCCGGCCAACAGTCGTTCCTCCCTTGCCAGGCCGCGCTCGGACCGGTGTTTCCCGAGAATGTCGGCGAGGAGCTGAAACCACTCGGGATCGGCCGGCAGGTCGCGCAGGTACCGGCCCGCGGCCGCGGACGCCGTCAGGCGAAACAACGGTTCCGCCTGGCGGTTGATGGAGAGCACGCGGCGCCCCTCAGCGGCATTTTCCAGCACGCACATCGCCATCGGGATGTTGTCATAGAGTGCCTGCAGGATCGCCTGCTGCCGCACCATCTCCTCGGACTGGCGCGCGAGACGCCGCCGCAGCCGACGCTGCCGCTGGAGTGCGAGCAGCGCTGCCACGAGCGCGACCGCCAGCAGCACCATCCCGTATCCGATCACCTGCTGGCGGGTGAACATCGCGCCGCCAAAACGCCCGAACCATTTCCGGTAGATCTCGTCGTAGATGCCCTTGCGTTGGAGGATGGCGAGACCCTCGTTCAGGCGCGCCAACAACAGCGTGTCGCCCTCATGCACCGCGTAGCAGTGGCGGATATCGTAGTCGGCAAACGGGCGACCGAAGGTCGTGATGTTGCTCAGGCCCGCGCGCTCGATCACGGCGAGGGCAGTGAGCTGGGCCGCAAACGTCGCGGCGCATTCGCCCTTGTCCACGAGCATGAGGGCGTCCTCCGACGAACTCACGTAGACCGGATCGACACGGATATTCTGCTCGGCGAGGAAACGCTCCCCGATGCTACCCACGCCGATGATGGCGAACTTGCGACCGTTCAAATCCTCGAGGCGCGTGATGCGATTGCCGCGCTTGGGAACGAAGAGATTCCCCTGCAGTGTCAGGTAAGGGACGGAGAAGTCCGCATAGACCTCGCGTTCGGGCGTCTGGCTGAGCGCCTGCATGAGGTCGAACTCGCCGGCCCGGAAACGCGCCTGCAGATCCTTGCCCGGAGCCGCGACCCGCCGGATCTGAAGCCCCATCTCCGCGACGACCGCATCGAGCAGGTCGACCGAGAATCCCGTCCACTGGCCGTCGTCACCCTTGTAGCCGTAGGGAAAGGTGTCGGTCGTCACGCCGACGATCAGGGGCTGCCGCAGGGCCATGGGCGCCCGGTCCGTGCTCGACTCATCGTCCGCGCAGGCATGGCGCGCGCCCGTCATCACGCTGGCGGCCAGGGCCACCGACGTCACCCAGCGCACACTGAGGAGTCGCATCACCATCAAACTCGGTCTCGGTCGGGCAACACCGGCCAGCATGTGGTTTTGCCCGGCGTCGGCAAGCCGTGGCTGCGGGTCCGGCGGGGTTGCCGGCCGCCGTCCGATCGTGCCGGCCGCGGTGACCCGAACGCGAGGTTCACCAAGGCTGGTCTTGACGACCGGAGGGCGAACCGGCCAACCTTCGCCCTTTTTCCAGTCCCATCCTCACACATCCATGAGCCAGCAGCACCGCAAAGTCGTCAAGCGCGCCCGCCGTAAGGCCTATCTCCGCCGTCAGAAGGTGGCCAAGAAGACCACCGCCTCGAAGAAGTAATCGGGCCGCTCGCGGCCGCCG
>JACSRI010000155.1 GCA_014879845.1 Opitutaceae bacterium | reverse complement strand
TGCGCGCGATCTCGGTGTCGACGTCGTCCGTGTAGACCCCCGTGCCGACGAGCATGTCGGTCCCGGGAATCATCTTCGAATAGGCCAGCTTCGGCTGGATGCCCTTGCCCTCCTTCTCAAAGTGATAACTCACGAAGTCGCCGCCCTTCTGCGCGGCCCGGACCAGGCCCTCGATGAACGCGACACCGTTGGCGTCGCGCTGGCCCATCTGGTTCTTTCCGTTGCCGCTCTTGTTGATCGGGACATTGATGCGCACGCCGGTGACGTCGTAGGTGAACAGGTAACCGGATGAGTCGGCGAAGAAGCGGACCGGGTCGGTCGCGGCGATGATCGCGGCCTCCTGTTCGGCGCGCGTCTTGTGCTGCTTGACCACCTGGCCGAGGTGCTCGGCTGCGACATCGACGGTCGCGCGGATCGAGCGCTTGTGGCCCTCGATCACCGAATCGCGGATACGCGGGAAGATGACCTTCTCCTCGATCTGGCCGGCGATGAAGCTGTTCAGCGCGTGGAGCGCGCCGAGTCCCAGGAGGGAGATGACGGGCAGGAGCATGAGCTTCTTCCTGAGCGTCATGGCGGGTCTGGAGGTGTTCATAGTGGATATGGATCTCAAAGACGTGGGTGGCTTCTCGGTTCCCGGCTGCTCGACCTAGAATCGCGCGCGCAGTCCGAGCGAGAATGCCTGGCGGGTGTACTCGCGCCCGGGCATTGCTGGGATGTCGCTGGCGCCTTCCTCGAAGAGCACCGAGCCGTCGACGGAAAGGGTTTCGGTCAGGGTCAGGCTGCACTGCGCACGGGCCGTGTAGACCCAGTCATCGCGCACGGCCGGGGGGAGAAACTCCGTGTTGTAGGCATGCAGGACGAGCGCGCCCGTCGCGTGCTTCGAGAATGCGTGGCGCCAGGCGATGTCGAAGTTGCGGTCGTCGAAGGCGCCGCGGCCGGAGGAACTCATCTGCTGGAACTGCCGCACGAGCAGCGCGATGGTGTCGCTCTTGCCGGCCGTGAACGTCATCGAGGCGTCGACAAAGAGGTTGGTCACGGATCGATCACCGAATGTCGCATGGACGTGCTCGCCGTAGTGTCGGAACTCCGGTCCGATCGAGATCGACGTGGAGCACCAGCGCGAGAGCGGTCCCTCGAGCAGCGCGAGCACGCGCACGTAGCGATTGTCATACTCCTCCGGATAACCGAGGAGGCGCGCCTGGTCCTGGCCGCCGACGCGCAGCCCCAGGCCGGTCTGCAGCCGCGGGGCGAGCGAGGTGAGGACGTCGGAGCCGAGCGAAAGATCGCCGCGGTCCGCACAATTCTGATACCCGGGCGTGGTGAGGTGCGCGGATCGGAAATCGCCCCAGTAGAGTGTCCCGACCGGACGTATGACGAGATGCCCGGCGGTCCACTCGGACCGCACACTCGCCCGGTAGACGGCCTGATCGCGGCGGTCGCGGACGCTCGGTCCTCCGACGGCTGGAGCACCGCCGACGCCGGTCCAGGTGATGCCCTCCTCCGGACCGTCGATGACCAGGGCGCTGGCCTGGGTGCTGAGTTTTCCTCCGGACAGCGGCATCTGGGTGCTGGCCGAGAAGCGATGGGCGAGGAAATCCTCTGCGCGCTCTGAGTGGAACACCGTCCAGGTGGGCGCGTAGGCGAGGCTGGTCGTACGCTCGGCTCCCGGCTTGGTCGAGACGTCGAAGACCGCCCCCACGCTTGTCACCCACGAGGAACGGTCCGCCAACGGCGTTGTGGACTGCAGGTAAACGTTCGAGTCGTAAGTCTCTTCGATGACGGTCGAGGTGGACCAGCGAAAGGCCGACGACGATACCGGGGCCGCGTCTGCGCCCTGTGCGCAGGTGGTGGATACGATGACGCCGGCGAGGGCGCCTGGAATGATCAGGGCATGTAGATGCATGTATGGGCGAGTTTCGGCGCAGGCGCCTGGATCGCGGGAAGTGCATGCAGGATCGGCCCCAGAGACTTGGGCCTAAGCAGGCTGCCCGAGATGCGCCGGGCCTCCTCGTGGAGATGGCTCGGCGGATCGGGTTGTGCCCACGTGCGCCTCGGGTCTCATCTCCCCAAGCAGTAGGGCGGGCGCTGTAGGAAGTGCCGTGCTCCGTGTTTTTGGCTGCGCAGATTTTGGCCGGCGCAACGGCGATGAATCCTGCTGTCCGGGTGCATCAGCACCGCGAATATCGCCGGCGCGCCCGCGAGACCGTGCTGTCCGCCCTGTGCAGACGGTGCGGACGCGCACCGTCTTGGGACGGAGATTCCGGTACGCCATCACGGCGGGCCTCGTGAGCCCGCCGTGGGTGAATACCGTGTCCTCGGGCGACTACCGCCGTCCAAGCAGGACGTCGATCAACTCCATGTCGGGCGCGCCGCTGAGCGTCTGGGCCGGGTGCCACTCGAAGATGCCGAAGTCGCCCTTGTACTCCCAGTTGGCCCAGGCCATGCCCTCGGACTCGAACACGCCGACGATGTCGCGGTAGTACGCGAGGCGGTCGGCGCGTGGCACGGTCGGCAGGCAGCCGAACTCACCGCAGTAGAGCTGCAGCCCGAGTTCGCGCGCGCGGCGGATCGCCGGCTCGAGTTCCTTGCGGATCCGATCAGGGCCCCAGGTCTCGCTGGCATTGGACGCGACGTCGCGGAAGTTCTGCGAGGCTCCGGCCAGGAGCTTGTCGAGCGTGGCGCGGTCGACGACCTGGCCCGGGTAACCCACCGGGCCGGTGTAGACCTTAAGCGGTGTCCACTCGGCGAGGTAGTGCGTGAAAAGCAGCGGCGAATAGGTGTGCGTGCTCAGGATGATGTTGCGGTCGCCCTCGGGCACCTTGAGCGCGGGGAGCGTCGGCGGGATCTGCCATTTGTTCGAGCCGAAGACGAGGACGCGGTCGGGCTCGCTCGCGCGGATGACCTTGTGGGCGGCGGCGACGAGCTTGTTCCAGTCCTCGTGGTCGTCCGCGACCGGCTCGTTCATGATTTCGTAGGCGACTGCATCCACGGGAAAATGACGCAGACGGGCGGAGAGCTGCTTCCAGAGTGAGAGAAACTGCTCCTGCGCCTTGGGGTCGGTCCAGAGCGTGTTCGGCGCCATGCCCTCGTTCTCGGCGTTGAAGTGGTGCGTGCGCACGGTGTGCAGGTCGACGATGACACGCAGGCCGGCCGCACGCGCCCAGGTGATGCCGTTGAGCAGCACGGTGAACGCGGCCTCGTTCGGTTTCCCGTCCTCGAGCCAGAGTTCCTTCTCATCGATCGGCAGGCGCACGTGGTCGAAACCGCAGCGCGCGATGAACTTCAGGTCGTTTGCCGTGATGAAGACAGCACGCGGGGTCCAGCCAAAGTCCTGCGAGAGCCAGTGGCTCAGATTGGTGCCGCGGCGGATGGCGAAGCCGGCGGGATTGGTCGGCGCTTCGGATGCGGCCGACGAGGCGGTGGCCAGGGAGGCAAGGGCGGTCATGGCGCTCACGAGTTGAATGAGACGGGTGATGAGACGGGGCATGGTCGCAGGCTGGCCCGTCAAACACGCCCGGACAACCGTGGAACGCGTCGCACGGCTGAGTCGTGTTGTGCAAACAGAAGAACCGCCAGGCCCCGGGCGGGCCTGGCGGTGGGAAGGACCGGCGCCCGAATCCTTCGGGACACCGGCGCAACAATCAGGTGTGGACAGGGCAGTCGGAAATCAGATCGGCGCGGTGGCCGCGGAGGAGGCGGCGACGGCCGACGGAGCCGCGACGGACGCGGGTTTCGCGGCCGGCGCGGGCGCCGGGCTCGGTGGCATGGGTGCGGCGGTCGCGACGGTCGGTGTGCCCGGGGGCACGAAGGCGGGCTTCGAGAACGCGCGCGGCTTGCGGCTGTTCGACGACTTTTGGGAAGGCTGGTTATTCATGTGTGTAGGGACTGAGCTGAGACGGTAGTTCACTGACCTGCACCCGCAGCCGCGGGGACTGCGGGTGGAAATGGGACGGGATCCGAGGCGGCGAGCCGCGGTGCATGCGCGGGCGAGGTGATGTCGACCGGCGTCTGCGCGACGTTGTTGAAGAAGTCGGCGAACTGGCAGACCGCGATGGTGGCGATCACTTCGGCGATGCACGCGTCGTTGAACCCGGAGCGGCGCACCGCCTGGAAATCGCCCGCGCTCACGTCGCCGCGCTGCAGCACGACCGCGACGGCGAAGCGCAGCAGCGCGTGCGTGGCCACGTCGTCGGCGCGCCCGTACCGCGCGTTCTTGATCTCGGCGCGCGAGAGCCCGGCGGCCGCGGCGGCGGCCTGCTGCATCGCAATGCCGTAGACCGAGCCGTTGATCTCGGCCACCGCGAGTCCGATCATCGCGCGCTGTTGGCGGGTGAGCATCCCGTCGGCGAGCGCGCACTGGGCGGCGAGGAAGACCTCGAGTGCCGCGGGCGACTGCGCGAGTCGCTCGATGAAGGCCGATGACTCCGGTGGCGGGTGGCCCAGCGTGAGCACGATGTCGCGGGCTTCGGGGCAGGTGGACTGGAGGTCGATGGGAGCGATGCGGGACATGGTCGGTTCAGTGCGGCGAACGCCTCACCAGAATGCAGTGGCGATGCCAGCGCCCGGGCGTCATGGCGCGCGCCGTCCCAAGGTCATGATGCGGCGCAGGTAGCGCTGCTCACGTCCCCGGCCGCGATCCACGGAGGCGGCGAAACTTCGCGACCTCGCCGGCGAAATCTCGCTGTCGGCCGCGAGATCCCGCCGTCAGCGCGGCCGTTTCAGCCCGAGCTTCTTCATGCGCGAGACGAGCGTCGACGTCTTCAGCCCCAGTAGGGCGGCCGCGCCGTGCGCGCCGTGCACGTGCCAGGCGCAACGCGTGAGTGCGGCGAGGATGTTCTCCTCCTCGAGACGGCGCATCTCGGCTTCGGTGAAGATATGACCCGCGTGCGCGGGCAGGGGCGTGGCTGGCGTCTGGGTGCAGGCCTCGGCGAGTTCGAAACGCAGGTGTCCGTCCTGCGCGAGGATCGCGGCGCGCTCGACGACGTTTTGCAGTTCTCGCACGTTGCCCGGCCAGGCGTGGGAGCGGAGCAGCGTGCTCTGCTCCTCGGTCAACGCCGGCAGCTTCAGCCCGAGTCTCTGCGCCGCCTGCTGCAGGAAATGTGCGGCCAGGATGGCGATGTCGTCGGGTCGCTCGCGCAGCGGCAGCACAGTGATGGGAAAGACGTTGAGCCGGTAGTAGAGATCCTGGCGGAAGCGGCCGGCCGCGACGTCGGCGCGCAGGTCGCGGTTGGTCGCGGCGATGATGCGCACATCGACGGTGCGGGTGCGCTCCTCGCCGACACGTTCGTATTGCCGTTCCTGGAGCACGCGCAGGAGCTTGCCCTGCAGTTCGAGCGGGATCTCGCCGACCTCGTCGAGAAAGAGCGTGCCGCCCTCCGCCGCCTCGAATCGGCCGGCTCGATCCTTGATCGCGCCGGTGAACGCGCCGCGCACGTGGCCGAAGAACTCACTCTCATAGAGGTCGCGGGGCACGGAGGCGCAGTTGACGCGGACGAGCGATGCAGCCTTGCGGCGGCTGCGACGGTGGATCTCGCGGGCGACAAGTTCCTTGCCGGTGCCGGACTCGCCGACGATGAGGACGGTCGCGTCGGTCGGCGCCACCATCTCGATCTGGCGGCGCAGGCGCTGCAGCCCGGCGCTCTGGCCGACGATATCGATCAGCCCGCGCGAGTCGTTCACCTGCCGGCGCAGGTCGTTGTTCTCACTCTCGAGGCGTGCGCGCAGACGCTCGATCTCTTCGAAGGCCTGGGCATTGGCCAGGGCGACGGCGATGTGATCGGCGAAGACACGCACCCAGGCGGGGCCCCGGGCCGGTGTCGGGATGCGGGTGAAGAGCGCGAGCACGCCGATGACCGGGCCCTTGTGGTGGATCGGCTGTGCATCCACACCGTGGATGCCCTCGGCCGCGGCCCAGGCGACGGGCACGGTCGCCTCGGGCGTGCGGGCGAGGTCCTTCACGACCAGGGCTTCGCCGCGGGCCGCCACGCGGCCGGCCAGGCCGATGCCGAGCGGGACGCGTTCGTCCGGATCTCCTTCCGTGCGGGACCAGTCGGCTCCCACCTGTGAACGCCCGGCGCTCGCAACCAGATGCAGGCAGCGCGCCTGGTCCGGGCAGCGCCCGCGCATCGCGCAGGTCGTGCAGCGATCACCCGGGCGCACGAGCCAGATGCGCGCGAGGGCGACATGGGGCCGTTCCGTCTGGCGGAAGACCACGCGCTGGAGCAACTCCTCGGACGAGCGGATCTGGGCGAGCTCGAGCAGGCGCTCGGCGAGCGAATCGAACTCGGGTCGGTAGTCGGCGGTGAGGTGCACGGCTATGTCAGGATGCTCCGGGGTCGCGCGGCCGGGGCACCGATGTCGCGGCGAGGCGGGCGCGCACCTCGTCCGGTGTATCCAGACGAAGGAGATCCGCGGCGAGCGCGGTCGCCTCCGGGAGCCGGAGGGCGCGCACGCAGCGTTTGATCTCGAGGATCTCTCCCGGCGTCACGCTCAGCGAGCGCACGCCCAGGCCGAGCAGGATCGCGGTGTAGGCGGAGTTTCCCGCCATCTCGCCGCAGATTGACACGGGTTTCGACTCGGCTGCGGCGGCGTCGACGATCGCCTTGAGCGTGCGCAGCACCGCGGGATGCAGCGGATCGTAGTGGGCGAGCATCTCGTGGCTCGTGCGGTCGGCGGCCAGCACGTACTGGATCAGGTCGTTCGTGCCGACGCTGAGAAAGTCCACCTCGCGGGCGATGGGGCCGGTGAGCATCGCGGCCGCGGGCGTCTCGATCATCGCGCCGAGGCGGAGGCGGTCGCGACAGGCGCACCCCGCCTCGCGCAGCCGTGCGCGGACATCCTCGAGCGCGCCGCGGATGGCGCGCACGTCCTCGGGCCCGGTCACGCCCGGCAACGAGAGCGCCACGGCGTGCTGCGGGGCGAGTCGCAGCACCGCCTCGAGTTGGGCGTCCAGGAGGGCGCGGTGCGCGAGCAGGAGGCGCAGGCCGCGCAGCCCCAGGGCGGGGTTGGGTTCGGCCGGAAGGGGAAAGTAGGGCAGGGCCTTGTCGCTGCCCAGGTCGAGCAGGCGCAGCACCACCTCGCGGGGCGCGATGCGCGCGATCACGGTCTCGTAGATCACGAGCTGCTCGTCGGCCGTCGGACAGCGGTCGCGTATCAGGAAGTTGAACTCGGTTCGGTAGAGCCCGATGCCGTCGGCGCGGAAGAGCGCCGCGGCGTCGGCATCGGCGGCCTTGCCGATGTTGGCTGCGAGATGGACGCGCGTGCCATCGGGCGTCTCGGCCGGGAGATCGATCTGCTCCCTGAGTTCCTCGCGGTAGGAGCGGAGATGGGCCTCGAGCCGCTCGTATTCGGCCACCACGGCCGGACGGGGATTGACGAAGACCGTGCCGGCCGTGCCGTCGACGATGAGCGCGTCGCCGCTGCGGATCAGGGTCGTGGCCTGCGCGGCGCCAATGACCGCGGGGATGCCGAGCGAGCGCGTGAGGATGGCGGTGTGCGAGGTCTTGCCGCCGCGCTCAGTCACGAGGCCGCGGATGGCGCCGAGATTC
This sequence comes from Opitutaceae bacterium, assembly GCA_014879845.1. Taxonomy (GTDB): domain Bacteria; phylum Verrucomicrobiota; class Verrucomicrobiia; order Opitutales; family Opitutaceae; genus JAEWQP01. Next base: position 1,199 of record JACSRI010000155.1, on the reverse strand, counting down.
ATGCGGGCCGTTTCGGACGGGAGCAACTCGGGTGCGACCACGATCGAACCCTCCGGGATCGAGACGACGGCGGTCTGTTGTTTTAGAAGGATGTCCAGCACGCGCCGGCCCACGTCGCGCACGTCGGCGGCGCGCTCGCGCATGTAGACATCGTCGATGGCGCCGAACATCTCCGTGAAGCGCTGCACGACCTCGGAGACGGCGGCCTCGATGTTGAGCCGCTTGGTCGCGCAGCGCGTCTGCACCTCGCTGATGAAGGCCGGGTCGCGGAGCATGAGGATCTGCGCGTCGAAGATCGCGGCCTCGCGCCGGCCGACCTTGAGCAGGACGTCCTGCTGCAAAGCCGTGAGCGTCTGCGTGGCCTCGCGCAGCGCCGCCTGGAACTTGGCGAGCTCGGTGCCGACCTCGGTTTCGTCGATCGTTCGGCGCGGTGCCGTGGCGAGACCGCCCTCGCTGAGCACCACAGCAAGGCCCCGGGCGATTCCGGACGAGACCGGCGCCCCGCGGATGACGGTCGTGTTCATCGGCCCCAAGACGGGGCGATCGGCGCGCGCACGTACGCGATCGTCATCGACGACAGTCCTGATCTGCTTCGGCAGGCTGGGACGGAGCGTTTCATCGGGAGCACGTGGCGGAGTGAGCTTAACACATCTCGCCGCTCAGTGCTGTGCACGGCTTGGTATCGGTTGCGCGGCGTCCGCGCGGCCGTCGTGCGTCGCTATCAGAAGCGAAACTTCAGCAGGTGTCGCCGGATGCTCCATCCCAATGGTGGGCGCGACCTTGGCGCCTGCAGCGAGATCGCAGGGTGGTTGGACGTCGACACTCGGAGGCGACACGCTAGGGTTCGCGCCGGACACCGAGATCGAGCCCCTCGATGGCCGCACGAACCCCGAACCGGGCTCGCCAATCCTACTGAAATCATGCGCCTCACCGCGGCGGTGCTGCTGGCTTTCTTCGCGGGTGCGAACTGGGTACCTCGTGCCGTGGCAGAGGCCGGCTACGTGCTCATCGATTTGGGAACCTTGGGTGGTGCGGGAAGTGTCGCGACAGCTGTCAACGATGCCGGTGTCGTCGTCGGGATCTCGGACATTCCCAACGGCGATGATCGGGGCTTTGTCTGGGATGGCGGGCGCGCGACCACGCTCGATCCCGCGGGTGGAGTGATCAGCCAGGCCTACGGCATCAACGACGCTGGCATC
>JACSRI010000262.1 GCA_014879845.1 Opitutaceae bacterium | reverse complement strand
GTCCCATGATCATGGGACATGCGCTCTGAACGCGCCTCAGCTAGGATTGGTCGTGCGAGGTCGCCCGTGACCTCGTTCTGTTTGTACCCCGGTTCGCGCCCTCCCCAAGTCCCGATGCCAAACTCCCCCATCCTCCCCTTCGTCGCCGCCGTTGGCCTTGTCGTCGCTCCGGCCGTGCCACCCCTCGCGGCACAGACCGTTCACATCGCGGTCGACGTGAACCAGGACCGCATCCCGGTCTCGCCCTTCATCTACGGAAAGAACGACTCGGTCGGCCAGCCCACCTCCCCGCTCAGCGAGGCCGGCTTCCAACTGCTGCGCGACGCCGGCGTGCGCATGATCCGCCTGCACGGCGGCAACAACGGAACCAAATACAACTGGCAGAAGCGCCTCACCTCACACCCCGACTGGTACAACAACGTCTACGTCTCGAACGACTGGGACTACGCCCAGGCCCAGCTGCAGCAGCACCTGCCCGGCGTGCAGTCGATGTGGTGCTTCCAGCTGCTCGGCAAGGTGGCCGACAACACCCACAACAACTTCAACGACTGGGCCTACAACCAGAGCCAGTGGTGGTCCGGCACGGGACAGAATCTCGCCGGCGGCGGCGTGGCCAACGCGGCCGGCGGCCACGATGCGCTGACAGAGGGCAATCCCGCGCTTTACCTCACCGACTCCAACGCGGATCTCTCGACGGCCATCCTCGATCACTGGATGAAGCCGACCGGACTCGGACTCGACCGCAGCCAGTTCCTCTACTGGAACATGGATAACGAGCCCGAGATCTGGGAAGGCACGCACGACGACGTGATGCCGACGCAGCTCCCGGCCGAGGAGTTCATGCAGCGCTACTTCGCCTACGCGAAGGCGGCCAGGGCCCGCTTCCCGGAGATCCGGCTCGTCGGCCCGGTGCCCGCCAACGAGTGGCAATGGTACAACTGGCCCGGCGGCATCTCGGCCGGCGGGCGCAGCTATCCCTGGCTCGAGTTCTTCATCAAGCGCATCGGCGAGGAACAGGCCCGCACGGGTATCCGTCTCCTTGATTCACTCGACATCCACTACTATCCCGGGGCGAGCGCACCCGCCGACGTGGTCCAGCTGCACCGGACCTTCTTCGACCGCGACTACGTCAACCCCGACGCCAACGGCGTCAAGACGGTGAACGGCGGCTGGGATCCGACGATCACGCAGGAGTACATTTTCGGTCGTTGTGCGGAGTGGCTCGAGGATTACCTGGGCGAGGATCACGGCGTGACCTTCGCCGTGACCGAGACCGGCGTGCCGGTCACGAACGCGCCGCTCGCGTCGGTGTGGTATGCCTCGATGATGGGCGAGTTCATGCGCCACGGCGTCGAGATCTTCACACCCTGGAGTTGGCAGCCGGGCATGTGGGAGGTGCTGCATCTCTACTCGCGCTACAACGGCTCGATCGCCGTGCGCGCCATGTCGAACCAGGAGAACACGGTGTCCGCCTACGCCACGGTCGAGCCCACGAGCGGCGCGCTCACCGTCGTCCTCGTCAATCGCGCCCTGACGGCGAGCACGACGACCACCGTGTCCCTCGCCAACACCACAGTCGCGAACGGCTCCTACCCGACTCTCCAACTCGCCAACTTGCCGGCCACCGAGACCTTTCAATCACACACTGTCAACGCCCTGGCCCACGGCACCGTGTCCGTCGCGGGCGGCCAGTTCACGCTCACGCTGCCGGCGCTCTCGATCACGTCCGTGTTGTTCGACGGCGCGATTCCAGCCGCACCGCCCGCCGGCCCCTCGCGGCTGGCCAACGTCTCGGTCCGCGCGAGAAGCGGCACCGACAACGACGCGCTCATCGTCGGCTTCGTCGTCAGCGGGAGCGGCTCGAAGGAGGTTCTGCTTCGCGGCATCGGTCCCACGCTGAGTCGTTTCGGCGTCAATGCACCGCTCGCCGATCCGGTGATGACGCTCACGAGCCTCGCCGGCAGCCCGATCGATGCGAACGACAACTGGGGCAGCGACGCCGCGCGGATCGATCCGATCGCGGACGCGCTTCATGCCTTCGGCCTGGAGACGACCAGCCTCGATGCCGCGCTGCTCACGCCGTTGCCCGCCGGCGCATTCACGGCCCGGATCGCCGACAAGTCCGGCGGTGTCGGCATCGCGCTCGGCGAGGCCTACGACGCCGACCTCTGGGGCACGGCGCGCCTCGTCAATGTGTCGGCCCGGACGTGGGTTGGTCACGGCGACGACAGCCTGATCGCGGGATTCGTCGTGAGCGGCGGCTCCGACAAGACGCTTTTGATACGCGCGATCGGTCCGCGACTCACCGACTTCAACGTGCCGGGCGTGATGAGCGACCCGACCCTGCGCGTCTATCGACAAGGCGACGCGCGACCGCTGTACCAAAACGACGACTGGGGCGCGATCTCCTATGCCCACGAGCTGGCAACGACGGCGAGCGCCATCCACGCCTTCGGCCTCACCGCCGGATCGAAGGACGCCGTCCTGCTGCTGACCCTGCCGCCCGGCGTCTACTCCGCCGTCGTGACGAGCGCCGACAACACGACCGGCGTGGCCCTGGTGGAGGTCTATGAAGTCCAGTGACACGGACTTTGATATTCGAATACAGCCTCGGTGCGCCAGCACGATGACTCGCGTCACACGCACGCCATCTCGCGCCCGGAGACCATCCTCCGCATGAAAAACCGGTTCACCTGCCTCGCCCTCGGTTGTCTGCTCCATCTCTTGGCCGCGACGGTCGCCCATGCCCGGGTCGCAGCGCCCGCTGCACACGGTCCCACGCCCACCGAGAACCAGATGCGCTGGCAGGAGATGGAGTACTACGCGTTCATCCACTTCTCTCTCAACACCTACACCGACCAGTCCTGGGGCTTTGGCAACGAGGACATCACCCTGTTCAATCCGGAGAAGCTGGATTGCCGCCAGTGGGCCCGCATCTGCAAGGAGTCCGGCATGAAGGGCATCATCCTGACGGCCAAGCACCACAGCGGCTTCTGCCTCTGGCCTTCGCGATACACGGACTACTCCGTGAAGCACGCGCCGTGGCGCGGCGGCCGGGGCGACATCGTGCGCGAGTTGTCCGACGCCTGCCGGGAATATGGCCTGAAGTTCGGCGTGTATCTATCGCCTTGGGACAGGAACCGAGCCGACTACGGACGACCCGAGTACATCGCCTACTTTCGAGACCAGCTCACGGAGCTGCTCACCGACTATGGTCCGATCTTCGAGATCTGGTTCGATGGCGCCCACGGAGGCACCGGCTACTACGGCGGCGCCCACGAGACACGCACGATCGACCGTGCGACCTACTACGACTGGAAAAACACCTACGCCCTCGTCCGCCGCCTCCAGCCCGACATCGTGATCTGGAACGACGGCGGCGACCGCGCCGACCTGCGCTGGGTCGGCACCGAGGAGGGCTACGTCGGCGAGACCAACTGGAGCCTGCTCAATGCCACCGGCGAGGTGCCGTGGGCCATGCTGCACTTCGGTCTCGAGACCGCCGACTCGTGGGTGCCCGCCGAGGTGAACACCTCCATCCGCCCGGAGTGGTTTTATCACCCGGCCGAGGACGAGCGGGTGAAGACCGTCCCGCAGCTGATGGACACCTACTACCGCTCGATCGGGCACAACGCCACGCTCCTGCTCAACTTCCCGATCATGCCCAACGGCCTCATTCACCCGAAGGACGAGGCGGCGGCGCTCGCTTTCGGCAAGGCCGTGCGGGAATCCTTCGCCGTCGACCTCGCGAAAGGTGCGCCGGCGCAGGCCTCGCACGTCCGCGGGGGCGATCCGACGTTCGGCGCCGACCGGGCGGTCGACGGCGACAAGGAAACGTATTGGGCCACTGACGACGGCGTCACCGCGGCGTCGCTCACGGTCGATCTCGGCAGGCCCACGCTGCTCAATCGGCTGCTCGCCCAGGAGTATATCCGTCTCGGTCAACGTGTGAGAGCATTCACGATTGAGGCCTACACGGACGGATCCTGGCGTGAAGTGGCGCGCGGCACGACGATCGGCTACAAGCGCATCGTTCGCTTTCCAGCGGTCAAGGCGACGAAGGTCCGGCTGAACATCACCGACGCGAAGAGCTGCCCCGTGATCTCAAACCTCGGGATCTACAGCGCGCCGGTGTTTCTCAGCGCCCCGTCCATCACGCGGGACCAGTCCGGCGCGGTCAGGATCGCCGCGCCCGACATCGGACCGCTTTTCTTCTTCACGCTCGATGGCAGCGAGCCGACGCCGAACTCTCAGAAGTACACCGGTCCATTCTCCGCGGACGGCACGGTCGAGGTGCGGGCAATCGCCCACGATCCAGCGACGGGCAGGAGCAGCCCGGTCACGCGCGAGTCCTTCGGCCACTCCAAGCGAGCCTGGACACTCGTCGGCATCACCGACGCGAAGGCCGCGGCCGTGCTCGACGGCGATCCTTCGACCGTGTGGCACCACGGCGACGCCCAGCCGCTGCCGGTCGATCTCGTCATCGACCTCGGCGCCGCACAGCCGCTGACCGGGTTCAGATATCTCCCGGACCAGAACCGCTGGAGCTCCGGGCTGATCACCAAATACGAACTCGACGTTTCCACCGACGCAAAGGCCTGGACACGCGTGAGCGAGGGCGAGTTCTCGAACATCAAAAACAATCCGGTCTGGCAGGACCGACGCTTCGACCGGACAGCCGCCCGCTTCGTCAGACTCCGGGCGCTCGCCAACGCCGACGGCAATTCGCGGATTGGATACGCCGAGATCGACGTGATCACCGAGTGACTCTCGAACCACGCGTGACCGCGTTCGGACGCACGCACCCACCTCGCGGCCCAGATCGCTCATGTCCCCAGTTTTCGGGACACGATGCGCCGCGATCGACGCTGACAACCGCGTGCCCACCGGGGAGAGTCGCTCCTCACTCATGCGAAGCCCACGCCACGCAAGGCAGTCTTTCTCCTTACTTCCGATGAACACCGGACTGGTCCCGAACGCGACCCGACGACTCAGTAACCTCGGCCTCATCCTCGGATGGCTGGGCGCCGCCCTGGCGGCGCGAGCCGCGAATCCGTTTCTCCCGAGCTACGATTACATTCCCGACGGCGAGCCCCGGGTGTATGGCGACCGCCTCTATCTCTACGGCTCGCACGACAAGGCCGGTTCTGACCGATTCTGCGATCACATCCTGAAGGTCTGGTCCGCCCCGCTCGACGATCTCAACACATGGACCGATCACGGCATCGTGCTCGCGACCCGTGATGTCGGCGGACGCGCCGACGACATCCTCTACTCCGACTACGAGTTCTACGCACCGGAAATGGTCGCGCAGAACGGGAAATACTACCTGTTCGCCCAGGTGCTCGGTGCACCGTGTTCCGTCGCCGTCAGCGACACACCGACCGGTCCATTCCGTGTCATCTCCACGATCAAGGCGCCTGCTGGCTCACCGCAGGAGTTTGGCGGCTGGTCGCAGTACTTCGATCCCGGCGTGCTGATCGACGACGACGGCAAAGTCTATCTCTACTGGGGTGGTGGCCGCTCCTACATGGCGCAGCTCGATCCCGCCACGATGGTCGATGTGCTGCCCGGCACGCTCCGGGAGGACGTGATTCCGCGTGAAGCTCCGTTCGAGTACCAGGAGGGCCCGTCGCCGCGCAAGATCGGCGGCACCTACTATCTCATCTATGCCCGCGGCCTCGACCTCGCCTACGCGACCAGCGACAGACCCACCGGTCCGTTCACCTACCGCGGTGCGATCGTGAGTCAGCGCGACGGCGCGCACGGAGGAAACATCCACGGTGGCCTCGCGCAGATTCGCGGCCAGTGGTACGTCTTCTACCACCGCCAGACCAACAACACGGTCTACTCGCGCCGCGCCTGCGCGGAGCGGATCACGATCCTGCCCGACGGCACGATCCCGCCGGTGGAGCAGACCTCGCTCGGATTCGAGGAAAACCTCGACCCCTACCGCTGGACGCCGGCCGACATCGCCTGCGTCTTTCGCGGCGGCAGCTACGTCACCGAACTCGACAAACGCACACACCCTGTGATGGGCAACAAGAACAACGGCGCCGTCGGCTACAAGTATTTCGACTTCGGCACGCCCCTCCCCGGACAGTCGACGCACTTCACCCTCCAGTGTCGCGGCGGCGCGACCGCCGGACGGATTGACCTCTGGCTCGGCGAACCGCTGAGCGACGGCGAGAAGATCGGGTCGATCGCGATCGACTCCCGCCACTATCGCGACGGTTCGTGGCGCGACATCACGATCCCTGTGAAAAACATCACGGGTCGCCACGCCGTCTACCTGACCTTCGCCTCGCGCGACGCCGACTCCGTGATCGCCGACCTTCGAGCCTTCGTGTTCACGCGGGATACACCCTGACCGGGCAGGCCCTGCGTTCGCCTTCGCAACGGCCCCACATGTTGTCGTCCCGTTCTTTTGCATCCACAAGGCGGACGGTCAACGCATGCAGGTCTGGCGTCACCCCGCGTCGCCTGCCACACTCCACTCGCATGAAGCCCCATCACGCCCTCATTCTCGTTTCCACGGCCGTCGCGCTGGCAGCCACCGCCTCAGTCGCATCCGCCGTGCCCAGCGACGCGAAGCCAACGGTCCTCGTCGACACCTCCTCCCAGCCCGTCGCGGCCGGCAGGTTCGAGCCGACCTGGGAGTCGCTGCGCGGATACGAAGTGCCCGCGTGGTTTCGCGACGCGAAGTTCGGCATCTGGGCGCACTGGGGCCCGCAGTGTGAGCCGGGGCGCGGCGACTGGTACGCGCGCCACCTCTATTTCGAGGACGGCCCGGCGTGGGGACCGAACGTCACCGCGTCCCACCGCGAGACCTACGGGCATCCGTCGCAGGCCGGCTTCAAGGAGGTCATCCGCGCATGGAAGGCCGAGAACTGGGATCCGGAAAAACTCATGGCGCTCTACAAGCGCGCCGGTGCACAGTACTTCTTCGCCCTCGCCAACCATCACGACAACTTCGACCTCTGGGACTCGAAGTATCAGCCGTGGAACTCCGTGCGCCTCGGTCCGAAGAAGGACCTCGTCGCCGGATGGGCGAAAGCGGCGCGCGCAAACGGCCTGAAGTTCGGCGTGAGTGTGCACGCCGCTCATGCCTGGAGCTGGTACGAGCCGGCGCAGGGCGCGGACAAGAAGGGTCCGCTCGCCGGCGTGCCCTACGACGGCAAACTCACTGCCGCCGACGGCAAGGGCACCTGGTGGGAGGGCTTCGATCCGCAGGATCTCTACGAGCAGCGGCACGAACCGAGCCCGGGTTTCGAGGAGCCGATCCGGATCCACGCGCGCTGGGAATGGGGCAACGGAGCGACGCCGCCCGACCAGGCCTACTGCGACCGCTTCTACAACCGCACGATTGACCTCATCGACAAGTACCAGCCCGACCTGATCTACTTCGACGACACCGTGCTCCCGCTCTGGCCGGTGAGCGACGCGGGCCTGAAGATCGCCGCGCACTTCTACAACCGCAACAACCAGTGGCGCGGCGACGACGGCGTGATCTTCGGAAAGATCCTCCAGCCCGATCAACGCGAAGCGCTGGTGCTCGACATCGAGCGCGGTCGCACCAACGAGGTCGACCCGCTTCCGTGGCAGACCTGCACCTGCATCGGCGAGTGGCACTACAACACCAGCCTCTTCGAGAAGGGTGGCTACAAGGACGCCCGGACCGTCGTGCACACGCTGATCGATATCGTCAGCAAGAACGGCAACCTCCTGCTCAGCGTCCCGCTGCGCGGCGACGGCACGCCCGATGCCCTCGCGATCTCGATCGTCGAAGGCATCGCCGACTGGATGCAGGTCCACCAGGAGGCGATCCACGGCACCCGACCGTGGAAGGTCATCGGCGAGGGCCCGCAGCTGGCAAACCTCAAGCCGCTCCAGGGCCCGGGCTTCAACGAGGGCAGCGGGTCGCCGTTCACGAGCCAGGACGTGCGTTTCACGGCCAAGGGCGACGTACTCTACGCTTTCGTGATGGGCGCGCCGGAAGGACCCGTTCGTATCACATCACTGGGCACGAATTCGCACCTGCCCGACAGCCCGATCGCCATGATCACGCGTCTCGGCAGCGACGAGAAGTCGACCTGGTCCCAGACTCCCGAGGCGCTGGTGATCGAGACTCCGCGATCGGGAGCGAACGGCATCGCCACCGTCTTCAAGATCACCCTGCGCTGAGTCGCGGCTCGCAGGCGCCCTGACGCAGTGGAAGCTGTCGCGGGCATGTCCCATGTTCTCGGGACATGCACGCGACGCTGCGCGCTTCACCTCCACCACCGATCGCCGGCAGGATGCTCGCCCCCATCACTCCACCCCTCAGATGAAACGCCCTGTTCACATCCGACCCGACGTGCCGCGCCGGCTCTTCCTCGCCATCCTCGCATCGCTCGTCGCTCTCGCCGGCATCGCCGAGGCCTCACGCTCGGTGCTGCCACTCGACGACGGTTGGCGGTTCCATCTGGGCGAGGCACCGGACGCAGTGTCTCTGTCGTTCGATGACAGCGCGTGGCGCGTCGTCGATGTGCCGCATGACTACGTCGTCGAGGAAGCCTTCACCGAGAAGAACCCTGAGCCCCGGGCGGAGGCACTTCGCGGCGACTGGTACTGGCTGCACGGGTTCCTGCCGACGCGGCCCGCCGTCTATCGCAAGACTTTCACCCTTCCCGCCGGGACCGCGGGCCGCCGCCTGTGGCTGGAGTTCGACGGCGTGTTCAGCAACAGCTTCACCTGGCTGAACGGCA
>JACSRI010000260.1 GCA_014879845.1 Opitutaceae bacterium | reverse complement strand
TGCCGAGGGCATCCAGGGCGCGCGCCGCGTGGCCTTCGGTTTCGACGCGATGGTCGATGCCATCGCCACGGAGATCAACCTGAAGTTCAAGGCCTCGGCCGCGAAGCTCTTCTTCAACGATCTCTACGACTTTTCCGAGTCGGGCCCGAAGATCGGCGCCCGCATGGGCTCGCAGTTGCAGGCCGAAGTCTCGGCGCTTGCGCTGCAGGCCGGCCGCCAGCCGGTGCAGTTCGTCTGCACGGGATTTCCGGCCAAACAGCAGTGGTTCTCTGAGAATCTCGCCCGCGGTCTCAACCTCGCGCCGTGGCAGCCCGATGTGGCCGCCTGGTGTGGCAAAGCCGGAGTGAAGTTCGCCTCCGGCAGCGCGCCCGAGGGATTCTCGCCGTCCTGGCACGCGCTACTCGGCGCCGCGGCCGCGTTCCGCGCGGACAAGCCCGAGCATGACGCGGCCTGGCATCCCGTGCTCCATCGCTTCGGCCCGGCTCCGGCGGAGGAAAAGCCCGTCGCCGCGCCCGCCCCGGCTCCGGCTCCCGCGAAGCCCGCGGCGGCTCCCGCGCCCGCTCCGGCCGCGGTGAAGAAGGAGGACAAGCCTGCCGCTCCCGCTCCTGTGGCCAAGCCCGCTCCGGCCCCGGCTCCGACCAAACCCGCGCCTGCCCCGGTCGCGGCCAAGCCCGCGCCCGCTCCGGCCAAGAAGGACGACAAGCCCGCGCCGGCTCCGGCTGCGGCCAAGCCCGTCGAGACCAAGCCGGCCCCGAAGCCGGTGGAGGCCAAGCCCGCCGCCGCCGCGGCCGCTGCGCCGAAGAAGTCGTTTTTCGGCTCGCCGGCCGGTATCGGCCTGGTGGCAGCCATCGTCCTGTTGCTGGGTGGTGGTGGTTACATGTTCATGCAGATGCAGGAGGCCGCCAAGAAGGCAGAAGCCGATCGCGTCGCCGCCGAGACCCGCGCCAAGGCCGACGCCGAGGCCCTGCGGGCCGCGCAGGAAAAGGCCCAGGCCGAAGCCGAGGCCCGTCGCAAGGCCGAGGCCGATGCCGTCGCCGCCGCCGAGGAGGCGCGTCGCCAGTCCGAGGCGGATGCCCGCCGCATGCAGGAGGAGACGCAGCGCCTGCTCAACGCGCGCGGTTCGGTCCGCATCGTGACCGCGCCGGCCGGTGCGACGATCTCGCTCGACAACATGACCCCGCGTGAGGCGCCCGCGACGTTCTCCGATCTGCGCCTGGGCAAATACAGCGCCGAGATCTCGATGGCCGGTTACGAGCCGATGACGATCGAGGTCGAAGTGAAGGAGAACCAGACCAGCGATCCGGGCGTGGTCCGCCTCGTCCGCCAGGTCGGTTCGCTTGAACTCTCGACGGATCCGAACGGCGTGGTCTACGAGGTGCGTCCGAGTGCCGAGCGTTTTGGCTCGAACGTGAAGCAGGGCTCCACGCCCGCCACGCTCGAGGGCCTGCCCACCGGCGAGTATGTCGTGACCCTGACCCGCGAAGGCTGGCCGACCCACACCGAGACGGTGCTGGTTGAGCGCAACCGTCTGACCAAGGTCGCCCGCAACTTCGCCGGCGGTGCCATCAATGTGACCAGCTCGCCGCAGGGCGCGACCGTGACGATGGACGGCAAGGCCGTCGGCGTCACGCCGCTCACGATCAAAAACGTGCCCGTCGGCAGCGTGAGCCTCCAGCTCGAGCTGGCCGATTATCACCCGAAGACGATCTCCGGCACGGTCGAGAACAATAAGCCTCTCGATCTCGGGGCCGCCCTCGAGCCGGTCGAGCGCATCGCGCGCACGAGCGAACTCGACGAACGCCCGCTCCCGATCAAGACGGTGCAGCCCGCGGTGGCCGATCCGGGCCGGTTCAAGGACAAGTTCGCGATGGTCTCCGTCGTGGTCGACAAGGACGGCATGCCCACCGATGTGAAGGTGGAGCGGTCCAACGACGACGAGTTCGCGGTGCTCTGTCTCGAGGCGATCCGCCAGTGGCGCTTCACCCCGGGCACGATCCGCGGCCAGCCCGTGAAGGCGCGCGTGACCGTGCCGTTCTCGGTGCGCTGATCGATCGATCTGCTTTTCAAACCAGCGAGGGCGGTCCCATGCGGGCCGCCCTCGCTGCGTTGACAGGTGGGCCGGTGCCGCCTGCACGATCCTGCTTGCTGCGCCGGATGCCTTATCCAGCCTGCACGGACCACCATCATGACACGTCAGGTCGTATCCTTTCACTACATCCTTCGCGACGAAGGCGGCCAGGTTCTCGATTCCTCCAGCCAGGACCAGCCGATCACCTACCTCGAGGGATCAGGGGCGATCATCGACGGCCTGGAGATGGCCCTGAAGTCATTCTCCCCGGGCCAGAAGCGCGTCGTCTCGGTCGCCCCGGAAAAGGCCTACGGCCTGCACGATCCGCAGCAGATCCGCACGATTGATCGCAAGCAGTTGCCCGTGGCCGAGGTCAATATCGGCGACATGTTCCAGACCGGCCCCGACCGTCACGCGCCGGTCGTGCGCGTGGTCGCGATCGAGGGCGACAAGGTCAAGCTCGACGCCAACCACCCGCTCGCCGGCCAGCGCCTGATCTTCGAGGTCGAGATCACGGAAAAGCGTACGGCCACGCCCGAGGAGATCGACCACGGCCACGTGCACGGCCCGGGCGGACATCATCATCATTGAGCCGCGTTTGCCGGCGCGTCCCTGATCCAGGGGCGCGACCACGGTGGGCCGACGAGGGACGCCAGACGGCGTCCCTTTTGTTTTTCCAGGCCCGCGTTCAGCCCTCCGCCCCGGCGGAGGCGGGCGCAGGCTTCGGCCGCGGTTTCATCAAGGGCAGCAGCACGAGGCCGACGACGCCGGCGACGCCGTCGATGGCCAGCGTCGTCGGGTAGCCCCAGCGCTCGACGGCAAATCCCTGCCACGCCGCCGAGTAGGAGATGACGGTGTTGAGCAGCGCCATGTAGGCGGTGAACTGCGTGGCCGCGACGGCCGGCGTGGTGATGTCCATGAAGAGCGCCGAGCGCGTGCCGTACATCAGCCCGTTGAACACCGCGTAGGCGATGCTCGTGGCCCAAAATGCCGCGACGAGCGCGGGGGCCGGCACCGGCCGGTCGACCAGGTTCGGGTCGATCGGCATGATCCAGTGGTGCCGGTACATGACCATCGCGAGATAGAGCGTCGGGATCGACATGCTGGTGACAAAGAGCGCGAGCATGCGCCGGCGTCCGAACCGGTCGGACATCCATCCTCCGAGCACGCAACCGCCGGCGTTGACCAGGGTCGTCACGATGTTGAGGTTCGCGACCTGCGTGCTGTTCATGCCGAGTTCCACGGCGAGCGTTGACTGCAGCGCCAGCCCCAGCCCGTAGGCTCCCGCGGGCAGCAGGGCGAAGGCGAGCCCGAGGCAGGCTGCGCGATTGAGGAACACGGCGCGAAACGCGGCGACGATGAAGGTGAAGACCTCCTTCGCGGCGCGCGTGAAGGGATCGTCATCCGAGGGTGGGCGAGGCGGCCCCTTCGGTTCGCGCATGGGCACGGCGACGAAAACCGTCACGGCGAGGATCGTGCCCGCGACGAAGTAGTAGGTCGTGGGAAAACTGAACCACGCCAGCAGGTAGAGTACGCAGGAGCCGCCGATCGCCTGACCGACATTGGCACCGGCAAACATCAGGCCGTTGGCCAGCCCGCGCTCCTTCTCCTCGAGCACATTGCACGCGAGGGCGTCGATGGCGACGTCCTGGGTCGCGCAGAAGACATTGTGGATGAAGATGAGGATCGTGAAGAGTCGCAGCTCGGTGGAAAAGTTGACCGGCAGCGCGGCCATGAGCGCTCCGACCATCAGCAACTGGGTCCCGATGATCCACATGCGACGGCGTCCCCAGCGATCGGAGGACAGCACGTCGACAAACGGCCCGGCCAGGAACTTGAAGGTCCACGGAAGATAAAGCGACGCGACAAACGCCCCGATGGCCGCCGGTCCGACGCCCTCATTGCGCATCTGGAAGGTGATCGCGGTCGCCGTGAACCCGAGCGGGATACCCTCCGTCATGTAGAGCGCGAAAAACGCGGTGAGACGTCCGGCTTTGGTGGCGAGTAGATTGGGAAGTTTCACGACGACCTCGGGAGGCCCGGCATCATCGCGTCCGCCGGATTCGGCGCAAGCCCGCCGGCACGCACCGCGCTTTTCGCTGTCGGAGGCCGCGGCCCTTGCGCTCACTCGAGCGCAGTCCCGCCGCCTCATCCACGTCCTGCCGATCATGGCCCGCCGCTCCGCACCGCGCTCCGCCGTCCCTCGCTCCTTTCGCCGAACCAAGGCGTTTGTCGTCGTCAACCTGCTCGTCTGGGCCGGACTCGGGTTCTGGTATTTCCTGCAGCCCGCCGAGCGCCAGGCCGATGTGGCCCGCCTCGTGCGCAATGCCTTCGACTCGCGCAAGGACGTCACCGCCTTCGACGTCGCGTGGGACCTCTGGCAGGTCTACGCGAGCCCCGACTTCGTCCCCGGCCTCGGCGCCGGAGATAACACCCATCTCTACGGCGGTCCGCCGGCCACGACGCAGCCTGCACGCGTCCTGGTGAACACCGGGTATGTCGTCGGCTACAGCGACGCGCTTGGCCTCCCGCTCTGGGCGGCGTATCGAGCGGACGACGGCGACTTCGGCGACGCGCCGCCGCGGCCCGAGAGCTTCGCCGTGGATATGCGCACGACGGCGCGCATCGAACCGGGCGACTACACGCGCAGCGGCTACGACCGCGGTCATCTCGCCCCCAATCACGCCATCGCGCTGCGCCACGGGCGGCGCGGACAGGAGGAGACGTTTCTCATGTCCAACATCGCACCTCAGCGGCATGCCCTCAATGCCGGCCCGTGGGAGGCGATCGAGCGGCGCATCGCGGCCAAGTATCCCGCGCGTTTTGGCGAGGTGTGGGTCATCGCCGGTCCTGTGCTCGGCCTGAATCCCGAAAAACTCCGCGGGCGCGTGGCCGTGCCTGAGGCGTACTTCATGATCATCGTCGACGAGGCGGAGGGCCGCGTGCGCGCGCAGGCGTTTCTCCTGCCCCAGGACGCGCCGGAGTCGGCATCGCCCGCCGAGTACCTTACGACGATCGACGAGATCGAACGCCGCACCGGGCTCGACCTGCTGGCCGGACTGCCCGACGACGTGGAGTCCGTGCTTGAAAGCCGCCGGGTGGCGCGCCTCTGGTGATCGCGCGCGTCCGCGCAACCCCGCGCGCGTCGTGCGCGTCTCTCCACGCATCCCATCCCGCCCCATGATGACCTCCCATCCTCGTTCGCTTCGTCACGCACTCGCCGGTGTTGTGATCGCCCTGCTTGGTGCCCTCGCACTTCCTCCTGCCTTGGCGGGTGATGCCGTGCGCCCCGCCGCCGCCACTGCGCTTTTCAACGGCCGCGACCTCGCCGGCTGGACCGTCGTCGGCAAGGACGGGGATCCCGCCGCGCTGGCCACCTGGACCGTCCGCGACGGTGTGCTCACGGCCAGCGGTTCGCCCTATGGTTACCTTCGCACCGACCGTGCCTACCGCGACTACGTCCTGCGGGTGGAGTGGCGGTGGGTGCCGGGCGCGCCGCCCGTCGAGGCGAACGGCAAGCCCCGCGGCCGCAACAGCGGCGTGCTCCTGCACATGCACGGTGACGACAAGGTCTGGCCCGGCTGTCTCGAGGCGCAGCTCCAGGAGGGCAACGCGGGCGACTTCATCGCCATGGCGCCCGCGATTGTCTTCGACGAGTTGACCGCCTTCCGCGAGAAGTCCGCCGCGGCGGCAGGTGCCGACGAAGCCGCGAAACAACGCGCCCTCACCGCGCGCCGCATCGCCCGACAGCACGAGTCCTCGGAGAAGCCCGTCGGCGAGTGGAACACCTACGAGATCGTCTGCCGCGACGCCTCCGTGACGCTCACCGTCAACGGCGTGCTGCAAAACACCGCCACCGGGCTGACCGTCACCGAGGGCACGATCGCGCTGCAGTCCGAGGGCATGCCGATCGAGTTCCGTCGCGTGGAGTTGGCGCCGCTCGCACCGTAGTTTCCGGCTGCGGTCGGAGCACGCCTCGCCGGCGGGCGGCGCGGACTATTCCTCGCCGTCGTAGTAGGTGGTCTCGACCATGCGGAAGATGTGCCCCTGCGGGTCGAGCATCCACTTGCCGGAATCGGGGTAGTAGCAGCTGTCGGCGCGCGGGTTGTCTGCGACGACATGGAAGACAAAATCCTCCGTGCCCGTGTTGCGAATCTGGTGCGCCGTGCCGGGCGGCTGCAGCCACACATGGCCCGTCCGCACCGCGTGCGTCTCGTCGCCCGAGCGCACGTCGGCCGTGCCGGCCAGCGCGATGAACAACTCCCACATCACGGTGTGCGCGTGGCGCGGGCACACCGCGCGCCCGGCCGGCACGCGACGCTGCTGCAGGTCGAAGGGATGACCACCACCCCAGGTGCCGGTGTCGGCGATGCCGCCAAGCGCGAGTGAGATGTCCCGGCGGAACGAGCCGAACTTTCCGCCGGGCGAGAGGCGCCCATGCTCCGGGATCGAGCCGATCGTGACGAAACGCGCGCGCTGCGCCTCAGCCGGCGCGGGAACGGGCCGCGGCGGGGCCGAGGTCGGCGCGCCGTCCTCCTCGCCGTCGTTGTAGTCGGTCGGCACCTTGCGGAAGATGCCGCCGTGCGGCCGGTAGCCCCATTTCGCCGAATCGGGATAGTGGCAGACATCGACCGCCGGGTTGTCCGCAAGAAGTAGATACTCGAGGTCGCCGCTGCCGGTATTGATGAGCTGATGCGCCTCCGGGCCCGGCGGATGGAGCACGGCGTCGCCGGCATGCACGACGGTGCGCGCGTCGCCGTGGCGCACGGTGCCCTCGCCACGCGTGATGACGAAGAGTTCCCACTGCGAGGAGTGGCTGTGGAAGGGGCAACCCGCCTTGCCCGGGCGGAGCCGGCCCTGCTCGAGGTCGAAGGGATGGCCACCGGCGCCGAGGTGAGCGTCCGGCACGGCGCCGAGCGCGAGCGAGACCTGGCGCCCGCTGCCGTGAAACTTGCCTCGCGGCGAAGACCATTCCTCCCACGCGATGTCGTCGAGGTGCACGAGTTTCATCGGGGCAAGCAGTGTCGCCCGTCGCGCCCGTCTCAACTCCCGAGCGCGTGCTGATCGTGGTCAGAAGCCGGGCTTGATTTCGGCCCGCGCGGATGCAAGCGCCATGCGGCGGCGCTAGGTTCAAACGTGAATTTCGGCACCGTGCCCTTTCTCTCCGTCCGCGTGCGCGACGACGAGGCGTGGATCACCTGGCTCTACGTCCCGCCCGGCCTGCGCCGGCACGGGGTGGGGCGGCGCATGGTCGAGGCGTGGGAGGCGCATGCACCTGCATGCGTGCGGAAGATTCGCCTGCTCGCGGCCGAGGTCGACGACGAGGATCCGATCCCGTTCTGGGAGAAGCTCGGATTCCACGACGACGCCGAGTTGCCGTGGGTCGACGAAGTGCCGATGCGGGTGATGAGCCGAACCTTGCCGGATCGATAGGCGCCGTCGACTGCCACGCCGGATGCGCGCCCGTGGTGCGGAGCAGTCGCCACCGCGCGATCGTGCGGTCTAGCTGATCAGCAGCAGTCGCGGCGGATCGCCCGGTCCGGTCGCGGGCGCGCGGTGGATGCACGGTGGCACGGGGCAGCCCGGCCAGGCGATGGCGATGCGCCAGAGATTGCCCAACCCGAAGGAAAACGGCCGTGCTTGGCCGATGGGTACGTAGTGCAGGTCGTAGCAGTGGTCGGCGAGATACTCGAGAAAACCGGCGTCGTCCGCGCCGCCGTAGAACTCGAGCAGTGCGGCCCGGGTCGCCGGCACGTCCACGCGCCGCACGGCCTCGTCGTTGCGCAGCCCCTCGCTGCACGCGCCGTGGTAGGTGCAGAGGTAGGTGTCGGCTTCCACGGTGGCGCTGTCGGCGTGGAACGAGAAGACGTCGGTGGCCACCGGGCCCGGCGACTCGTCGCGCCGGTAGCCGTGGATGCAGTCGAGGTTGGGGGTCAGCCCGTGCTCACGCAGCGTCCGCTGGTCCTCGAGGAGGATGTCGATGGCTGTCCGGCCCGCGGCGCTGGCGGGTAGATCGCGAAGGCTATCCTCTTCGATCGTGGTGATGCCATCACTGGCTCCCAGCAGCGCCACCACTTCGCCAAAGTCCCCCGGCAGCGTGCGCGCCCAGCAGAGTGCGTTGACTCCGTCGGCGAAGCGCGTGGAGACCAGATCGTCGAGGCTGTGCACGCGCTTGATGCGGGGGTAGTCTGCGGGAAGGGTGGAGCAGGTCATGCGTGACGCCCGGGCGTGCTGGACGTGATGACGCCTTCCCGCCAGCGCTGGGGCGCCGCGCATCGTGGTGCCGGGACCGTGAGGCACAAGGTGTTTCCCGTGGCGGCCCTGTCTCGCGGCCGCCGCCCGCGACCGGCTCCGGTGCGTCGCGCGATCCGGCCCGACACACGATTCCAGGATCAACACGCCGGCGCGCGCGAGGGGCTGGCGGCGCGTCGGGCGGCGAGTGCGGACTTCAGGCGCTCGCATTGACGGAGGAGGCCATCGGCCCCCGCCAGTTCGAAGGCCGTGACGGCGGCGTCGAGTTCGAGGTGCGCCGATTCGGCGTCGCCCAGTGACTGCAGCAGGTCGGCGATGCGGCAGCGCGTCTGCGCCGCCGGCAGGGGAGCCTCGGCGGAGAGCCAGAGGCGCAGCGCGGTGCGCAGATGTTTCATGCCCGCGGCAGCATCACCGCAGGCCGCGGCCACTTCACCGCGGGCTCGGGCCGCGAGCGCCTGCAGCGCCGGCGTGGCGGTGAGGTCGGGCTCTCGATCGAGTTCGGTCAACGC
>JACSRI010000157.1 GCA_014879845.1 Opitutaceae bacterium | reverse complement strand
TCGTGAGGACGGACTGGAGCAGGCCCATCCCGCACCCCGGGTGGTCCGGATGCGCCGGGTCGAACGACTCGAACTCATCGGCGATCGAGCCGGCGAAGGGAAGGCGCGCGCTGCGCAGGCCGATGAGCACGCACTTGGCGTGCTCGTAGGCGCCGAAGGCGGAGTGGTGCGTCGAGTCGCCATCCTTGAAGAGAACCGCCGAACCCTCCGGCCCGAAGGCCTGGAGCAGCGTGGTGCTCATGCTATGCAGGTCGATGAGGGCAACTCGCAACTCGGCCGCGGCCCGGCGCACGGCCTCCGGATAGTCGCCAAGCGTCTCGACCACGCGGCCGGCGCCGTCGAACTCGCGGCGCTGCATCGAGGTGACGAGGATCGGAACGGCCTTGCGCGCGCGTATGAGCGCGACGGCACGGCGGATGTCGTCGGTGTAGTCGAGGAAGGCGCCCCTGCCCTCGCCCTTTGCCTTCTGGTCGTTGTGCCCGAACTGCAGCGCGACGAAGTCGCCGGGGCGAAGCAGGCTCGCGACCTTGTCGACGCGTCCTTCGCCAAAGGCGCTCGCATAGGATTCGCCCGACTCGCCGTGGTTGGCCACGGCGATGTCGTCCTTGAGGAAACGCGTGAGCATCTGGCCCCAGCCCGCGTACGGCTCGCGCGCCTGGTCGGTCATGGTGGAGTCGCCGAGCAGATACAGCGTCGGCACCTCGTCCGCGGGCTCGATCTCGAGCGCACACAGCGCGGGGCGCGGGCCGTTGAACTCGAGAGTGATCCGATCGTCCCAGGCCCAGGCCTCGGAGGTCCGCTCGCGCTCCTTGAGCCGGACCGATCGCGTGTCGTCGATGCGCGGCGTGCGCGTGTTCACGAGAAACCGCTGCACGCGAAAACCGCCCGGCCGCGTCGCGACCTGCTCGAGCATGAGGCGACGCAGCTCGGCCTTGACCGTGGTGGTCGATTCGCCGGCGGCGTCGCCGAGGATGACGGTGACCCGGTAGTTGCCCTCACGCGGCACGACGACGGAAAAATAGAACGGCTCGTCCGCGGTGACAAAATCGCGCCGGACGCGGTCGCCGCCGCCACGGTCGATCGCGTGCACCGCCACGCCGGGCTCGAAACCAAAACCGCGCTCGCGGCTGAAGATCGCCGCGCCGTCCACGGCCACCCAACCCTCCGCGACGGCCTCGCTGGCGGTCGCGCCGAAATCAAACCGATGCAGCGCCGCGGCATCCATCGGGACGACCGCCCCCGCGCCGAGCGCGATGAGCGCGGCGCCGACCACGAGGCGAGAGCCGTGCAGAAACGTCATGGAGTTCACGATGGTAGGACCAGGGGCACCGGGGAATACGCGGCTCACACCCTCAGCGCCGGGTGTCCCGCGGCAAGCGACGCGACAACGGACCGTCAGCTCGCGCCGCGGTCCGCGTCACTGGAGTTTCAGTCCGTGGATCTTGAGGGTGTAGGCGTGGGCGCACGGGGCCTCCTCGGGCAACTTCACCTTCAGGCCCGAGGCGTCCTGCGTAAACTCCAGCGGCGCGCTATGACCGAGCAGCCAGACTCTATTCACCGTGCCGGGCGTCGCGCCGGAAGCCAACGACGTGACCACCGCCTCAGACCCCGGCCAGTCCATGAGGATGGCGTAGAGCGTGTCCCCACGGCGGGTGAACCGGATGTCGCGGCCGCCGTAGTTCTGGCCCTGGCCGAGCACGAGCGCGCCTTCGCCCGGAATCGTCCACGGGCGCGTACCGCGGATGGCCTCGCCGTTGACGTCCATCCAGCCCGCGATCGCATTGAGCGTCAGGCGCTGCTCGTAGGGCAGCGACCCGTCGGCGCGCGGCGAGACCACGAGAAGAAACGTGCCGTTGCGGCAGGTGTTTTCCACGAGGCGACGGACCATGGTGCCGGCCGTCGCGGTCTTGTTCCCGCTGATGTATCCAAAACGTTCCATCAGGGGGTCGGTGACCTGCCAGACATCGGAGGTCAGGTCCTTGGGTGCGCGCCCCTGACGTTCGAACTCGCGCAAGCCGCCGGACGGGAAGGCCGGTCCGGCCTCCCCGATCATGGTGAAGAGCGCGGGCTCGCGGCCGGCTCCGGCCGCGCGATTGAAGAAATAGGCGGCGGCGCGCGCCTTGAGCGGATCGAGCGCGCGCTCGTTGAGCGTGCCGTCGAAGCTGAGCGTGTCGGGCTGGTATTTGTCGATGATCTCCTGCAGGCGCACCAGCCACTCCTCCTGAAAGGCCGCGCTCACCGGAGTCTTGGGGCGTTGCGGCGGGCCGTAGAACTCGGCGTGGGCCGGATCGAAGAGGTCGTGGGGCATGCGCACGAGGCGCGGGAACATGAAGGTCCAGTGCGCCATGCGCATGTAGGACACGCCGAACTTCATCCCACGCGCGCGGGTGGCGGTGGCCAGTTCGCCGAGCAAGTCGCGCCGCGGGCCCATGTCGACCGCGTCCCACGTAGTGTACTGGCTGTCGTAGAGCGCGAAGCCGTCGCGAAACTCGGCCAGGCCGACGACGTAGCCGGCCCCGACGCGCGCGAACAGGTCGGCCAGGCCGGCGGGATCATACCGCTTGGCGGTGAACTTCGGGATGAAGTCCTTGTAGCCGAACTTGTCCTGCGCGCCAAAATGGGCGGCGTGCCACGCGGCGTCTTCCTCGTGGCTGTACATCTTGCGCGGATACCAATCGCTGCCGTGGTCGGGCACATTGAACAGGCCCCAGAAGACGAAGATGCCGAGCTTCGCGTCCTGCAGCCACGCGGGCGTCTGCGCGAACTTGCCGATGGAGTCCCAGTCCGCGGCGACCGGTCCCGGCGGCACCGGGTGGGCGCCGTGCGGAAGGTCGAGCGTGACGCGCGGCGGGCCCTCGGGCGGTTCGACCTCGGGCTCGGCCGGAGGGCCCCCGGGCGCCGGGACTTGCGCGGCGAGCGAGATCGCGAAACACGCTCCCACGAGGAAGACCGCAGCTCTCAGTCGAAGCCCGCGTGCAGGCGATGCGCGTCGACCATCACCGTCCATCCGGCTCCTGCACCAGGCGGGACGGCGGGTGGACCGCTCGAGCTGGAAACGTGGGGCTGTCACCGCGCCTAATGACGAAAGCACCGGGGAACGCGTTTCGGAAAACATCGCGGCACGCATCACGGAGGGGGGCGGCGACGGGCTTCGGCCCCGGGGAAAAGGTCGAGCTGGGGCTCCTTGAGCAGGTCGTAATTCTTCAGGATGCGCATGATCTGGAGCGTGTCGGACTTGCGGTAGTTGCGGTTCACCTCGATGCGCCCGATCAGCTCCTGCAGAATCGTGCGGAAGGAAATGATGCCGTCGACCCCGCGCTCCTTGAGCATGGCCACACTCTGGCTGCGGTAGGGTTCCTGCGTGGGCAGCCCGGGCACGACGAGGATCTTGAGCATGTCGTCGCCGAGGCCGGGCTCGTCGGGGTCGGCCGCGAGCTGGCGCGAGGCCTCGCGCTGCACGTTCTGCTCGAGGAAGCGGAAGATGTCCGGGCTGTTGCGCAGCGTGGCGGCAGAAAAGACGTTGGTGTGCCAGCCTTTGACCGAGAGCATGGCGCGGTGGACGTAGGGCAGCTCGGTGGTGAAGAGGAAGAATTCGGGCCGCCGCTCGCTGCGCACGTAGGCGGGGTTGAGCACGAGCAGGTCGATCATCTCCTCGTCGCTCGACTTCTTCTTCGACTGCACCGCGTACTTCCGCACCTGGCGGACGAGGAAGCCGTTCTGCTCGAAATACTCGCGGACGATGTCTTCGTCGATGGCGGACATGGTGGGAGCGGTCAGCGATCAGCAGTCAGCCGCGGGGACCTGATATGGGGGCCGCTCGATCACGAGGCGCCCATCTCCTTCCAGATCTGCACGGCCAACGCCGGGTCGACCTCGTCGCGCGTGACCGCGGTGCCGAGGCGCTCCAGCACGACGAAGCGCAGGCGACCGTGCTTCACCTTCTTGTCGCGTTTCATCGCCTCGACCAGCGCGTCGGTCGCGAGCGGTGCGCGCAGGCGCACGGGCAGTGTGTGTGCCTCGACCACGCGGCGCACGCGGGCGACGTCGGCCGCCGGGACGAGCCCGAGCAATTCCGAGAGGCGCGCCGCCGCGACGAGGCCCACGCCCACGGCCTCGCCGTGCAGGTACTGACCGTAGCCCGCGACGGCCTCGATGGCGTGGGCGAAGGTGTGCCCGAGGTTGAGCAGGGCGCGCCCGCCGCTCGACGCGGTTTCGCGTTCGTCGGCCTGCACGACCGTGGCCTTGATCGCACAACAGCGCCGCACGATGCCGGCGAGGCGCGGGTCGTCGGGCGAGGTCATCGGAGCGCGCTCGAGGTCGGTGAAGAGCGCGGCGTCGGCGAGCAGGCCGTATTTGATCACCTCGGCCATGCCGGCGGCGAACTCGCGCGCCGGCAGCGTGCGCAGCAGCGCCATGTCGCAGGTGACCGAACGCGGCTGGTGGAACGCGCCGACGAGGTTTTTCCCGGCCTCGAGGTTGACCCCAGTCTTGCCGCCCACGGCGCTGTCGACCATGGCGAGCAGCGTGGTGGGGATCTGCCAG
This sequence comes from Opitutaceae bacterium, assembly GCA_014879845.1. Classification (GTDB taxonomy): domain Bacteria; phylum Verrucomicrobiota; class Verrucomicrobiia; order Opitutales; family Opitutaceae; genus JAEWQP01. The sequence goes on along the minus strand of JACSRI010000157.1, from coordinate 29,895 downwards.
AAATCGATGCCGCGCAGGTAGGCGGCGGCGAGGAATCCGCCGAGGTCGCCCACCACCCCGCCCCCCACGGCGACGAGCACGCCACCGCGGTCGATACGCTCGCGCGCCAGGAATTCGCAGGCGCCCGCGAAGACGCCCAGGGTCTTCGAACCCTCGCCCGCCGGCACCGTGTAGGTCGGGAGACCGGCGAGCGGTCCGGCGAAAAGCGCGCCCGCGGCCGCACGCACATTATCGTCGGTCACGACGACCAGTCGGCGCCCCTGGCTCCGCGCGGCGGACACCGCCTCGGCGACCTGCGTCCCGAGACCGGAACCGAAGGTGATCGGGTAACTGCGCTCGGCCAATTGTACCTGAAGGGTTTCGACAGCGGACACGCCGGGAACTCCTAGCGCCGCCCCCGTGGGTCGTCAATGACCGTGCCCGCCGTGGCGCAGGCTTCCAGCCTGCGCTTACTGAGCCGCCGTCGACCGGCAGGCTGGAAGCCTGCGCTACCACGGCAGCCCATGCACGCGCCCGCGAGGAATACCGGGCGCCCGCGCCCCTCCCATCCGAGAAGCCGCCCCGCCGCCAGATGAACAATCATTCATGCGCCATTCACGGTGTGTTCATGCCGGGCTGTTACCTTTCAGGACCATGAAATCGCGTTTGCTCACCCTACTGCTCGTCGCGGCCACCGTCGCCACCGCTCCACTTTCCGCCGCCGCCCAAAAACTCAAGGTCGACCACACCGCCTCGAAGGTCGGCTTCGTGGCCAAGGCGACGATGCACTCGTTCGAGGGGTGGATCGCCACCTGGGACCTCGAGCTGAGCCTGCCCGAGGGCGCCGAGCTGCCCGACGTCGTGGTCTTCAAGGGGGACGGCGCGACGATGACGACCGACCACGAGAAGCGCGACGCCGAGATGCACCATTGGATGGAGCACGAGTCGAAGCCGGCCGTGGAGTTTCGGCTCACAAAATTCTCCGGCACGCCAGCCGCCCGCGTCGCCGAGGGCGACCTCGTGCTGCACGGCGTGACCGTGCCGGTCTCGTTTCCCGTCACCCTCCGGCGCGAGGGCGCGAAACTCACCGTGACCGGCGACGCCGTGGTCGACGTGACGAAGTTCGGGCTCTCCCAGTTTCGCAAGTTTGGCCTGCTCACGGTCGACACCGAGGTGAAGGTCAGCTTCTCCGTCACCGGGACCCTGGAATGATCCCCGCCAGCACATCGGGCGGAGACTCGCCGCGCGCCCAGCTCCTCGCCCGCGCGCACCAAGCCTACGTCACGGGCATCGCAGTCAACGCCCGCGAGCCGCACCTCGCCGGGGTGCTGCGCGACACGCTCGCCACGCCGGGCAATCTCACGCGCCTGCAGCTCGGACTGATCGCCGGCGCCGCGCTCGACTTGCCCGCCGCGGCGACGCGTCCGCTCGCGAGCGCGCTCGAGTATTTCCACACCGCCTCGCTGCTGCTCGACGACTTGCCCTGCATGGACGACGCGCACCTGCGCCGCGGCCGGCCCTGTCCGCACGTCGTGCACGGCGAAGGGGCGACGATCCTCGGCGCCCTCGGCTTCATCAACCGCGGCTACCGGCTCGTCTGGGACGCGCTCGCCGCCGTGCCGGAGGCGCACCGCGCCGCCACGGCCGCACACGTCGAGCGCTGCCTCGGCACCGCTGGGGTGCTCGACGGCCAGAGCCTCGACCTCCACTTCACCGCGACGGACCGCACGCCGCGCACGGTCGCACGTATCGCCTTGGGCAAGACAGTCTCGCTCCTGCGCCTGAGCCTGGTCACCCCCGCGCTGCTGGCCGGCGCCGGCGCGCGCGAGCGGCTCCTCATCGACCGCGTGAGCGTGGCCTGGGGTCTCGCGTATCAGATCGCCGACGACTTCGGCGACCTCGGTTCCGGCGCCGTCACGGGCAAGACCGCGGGCCGCGACGCCGGCCGCGGCCGGCCCAACTTCGTCATCGCCGCGGGGCGCGACGCCGCCTCGGCCCGCCTGCGGCGCCTGCTCGGTCTGCTCGATTCCTCGTTCCGCAGCCTGGTCGAACTCCGGCCGGGCTGGCGCACGCTCGGCCCGCTGATCGATCGTTTTGGCGTGGCGGCCTCCGCCCACCTGCACGATCCTCTCCCGGCCTCGCGCTGCGCATGAATCACCTCCGCCTCGTCGTCATCAACCTGCGCCGTCACCGCGTGCGCACGGCCATCGGCGTCGCCGGCATCGCGCTCGGCGTGGCGGCGATGTTTTCCGTCATCGCCGTGGTGCGGGGTGCGATCGGCATGTTCCAGGGCATCCTCGCGCACGACACCGAGATGCTCGTCTTCGAGCGCAATGTCTCCGACCTCTTCTTCTCCGCCGTCGACGACGAGGACCTCGAAAAACTCCGCGCCATGCCGGAAGTCGACTCGGCGCTGCCGCTGCTCTTCGGGCTCGTCTCCACGCAGGGACACCCAGTGGTGACCTGTTTCGGCGTCAGCCCCGAGGACCCGCGCCTCGACACCGCCACCTGGCTCGCGGGCGACCGCGCCGCATTCGGCCGCCGCGAAGGCGAGATCGTACTGGGTGCGCGCGCCTCGGAGTTTCTCGAGGCCGGGCTCGGCGAGAAGGTCACGATCGGCGCGCGCGACTACATCGTCGGCGGCGTGGTGCAGACGCGCAACGGCTTCGAGGACGGCGGCGTGTTCCTCCCGCTCGCGACCGCGCGCGAGTACTTCCGACGCGAGGGCGTGTCCTCGATCATCACGATCAAGCTGCGCGATTCCGCCCAGGCCGCGGCCTTCCGCGAGCGCGTGGCCGCCGAGATCCCCTACCTCATCGCGCTGGAAAACGCCGAGTTCAACCGCGGCTACTCGCAGTTCAAGATCCTGCGCGCCACGAGCTGGGCGGTCGGGCTCGCGGCCTTCCTGCTCGGCGGACTCGGCGTGGCCAACACGATGGTGCTCTCGGTCTTCGTGCGTATCCGCGAACTGGCGATCCTCAAGTCCTGCGGATTCTCCCCGCGCCAGGTCGCCTCGCTCATCCTGGGCGAGTCGCTCGTCGTCTCGCTCGCCGGAGCCGTGCTCGGGCTCGGGCTCGGCTACGCCGCGGTGGTGATCATGAAACACCTGCCGTTTCTCCAGGGCTACGTGATGCCGCAGCTCGAGTGGACCGTGGCCGCGGCCGCGGTGCTGGTCGCCGGCCTGACCGGCGCCGCCGGCGCCGCCTGGCCCGCGCGTTTTGCCATGCGCATCGAGACGGCGCGAGCGCTGCGCTACGAATGAACCGGACTCGTGAACCTGATAGGGCGAGGCCTCCGGCCGAGCCGCAACCCACGCGGACCCGCACTCGCGGCTCGGCCGGAGGCCTCGCCCTACCCGCAAGCTGCGCTCACGCATGATCACGCCTCCGCCCAACAACCACGCGTCCCCGCCGATCGTGAGCGTGCGCGGCCTCTGGAAATCCTACGACTCCGGCCGCATCCGCGTGCTCCAGGGCGTCGACCTGCACGTGCACGCCGGCGAAACGGTCGCGCTGTGCGGCGCATCCGGCTCGGGCAAGAGCACGTTGCTCAACATCCTCGGCGGACTCGACTCGCCCGACGAAGGCGACGTGCACCTCGACGGCCATCCCATCCGCACGCCCGAGCAGCGCACCGCGCTGCTGCGCGACACGGTCGGATTCGTCTTCCAGCTCCACAATCTCATCCCCGATCTCACGCTGCGTGAGAACTGCCTCGTGCCCGCGCTGGCCGCCGGCCGCCATCCCCGCGAGGTGAAGACGCGCGTCGAGGAATTGCTCGAGGCCACCGGCATCGCCCACCGCATCGACCGGCCCGTGCAGGAACTCTCCGGCGGCGAGCGCCAGCGCGCCGCGCTCTGCCGGGCCCTCGTCAACCGCCCGCGCCTCGTGCTCGCCGACGAGCCCACCGGCTCGCTCGACGAGGAGAACGGCTCGCGCGTATTCAAGATGTTGATCGACCTCGTGGCGCGCGAGAGCGCGACCCTCATCCTCGCCACGCACGACCGCAGCCTCGCCGAGGCCTGCGGCCGCCTCGTGCTCGTGCGCGACGGACGCATCGTGCATGATGACTGAGGCACAGTCGCCCGGCGACGCCGCCTTCCGCGCCGCGCTGCAGCGCTCGGTCGCCCTCGCCTCGCTCGCCTGCCTGATCGCGGCGAGCGCGGTCGGGCTCTGGCTCGCGTTCGTCCTGCTCTGGCCCGAGGCCGGGCGGCTCATGGGTCCGCTCACCTACGGGCGCTGGATGCCCGTGCACCTCGACGTGCAGCTCTTTGGCTGGTGCAGCCTGCCGGTCGTCGGCGTATTGATGCTGCGGATGCTCCCGCCGGCCGACGCCTGGCACACGGCCGGGCGCGTGGCGCTGGCCGCGTGGCTCAGCGCGCTCCTCGCCGGCTCGCTCGACTGGCTCGGCGGGCATACCAGCGGCAAGCTCTTCCTCGACTGGAGCGGCGCCGACGATCTCGCCTTCGCCGGCGCACAGCTGCTCCTCTGGGCCGTGCTCACCGCCGGCTGGTGGGCGCGCCGCCGTCTCGATCGCGGGCGCACGGCCCACCGCATAGCCGACGCCGCGATGCTCCTCGTCCTCGCCGCCGTGCCGCTCGCCCTGCACTTCTCGGCCCAGCCCTCCGTCTACCCGCCGGTCAATCCCGACAGCGGCGGCGCCACCGGCCACAGCCTGCTTGCCTCGAGCCTCGGCGTAGTCGGCATCGCGCTGGTGTTGCCCACCCTGCTCGGTCGCCCGGCCCGGCGCCGCATCGTGCAGGAGTCGATCACCGCCGGCCTCATCTTCGCGGCCAACTGGGTGGTGTATCTATACATCGGGCACGGCAACGCCACCAACCACGACGCCGAGCAGATCGCCGGCCTCGGCACCCTGCTGGTCTGGCCGCCGCTGCTGGTGTGGTGGTTCCGCCTCTTCGTGTGGGAGCGGTCGCAGCGCCGCTGGCTCATCACGACGGCGGTGTGGTGCGCGCTCCTCGTGGTCGACGGTTGGGTGCTCTTCCTGCCCGGCGTCCTCGACCGCCTGAAGTTCACCAACGCGTTCGTCGCCCACTCGCACCTCGCCATGGCCGGGCTGCTCACCGCGCTGAACATGCTGGTGCTCGTCTCGCTCGCTCCCGCGAGTGCGCTCGCCCGCGCGCTCGACGCGCGCCTGCCGTGGTTGCTGTGGAACGCCGGCAGCGGTGCGATGATCGGCGTGCTCACGTGGGTCGGATTCCACGAGGCGGCCGAACCGCTCGCCGCCTACAACGGCGCCAACGCCGTCAGCGTCGGCTACGCCCTCCGTCTCCTTACCGGCGTCATGATGCTCGGCGCCGCCGTTCTGTGGCTGCGGGCTGCGGCGCGGCGCGGGCCTGACTCCGCGATCGAGACAACAGCCTCCAAACCCGGATCCGCCCATGCGCTCTGACCGTACGACTTTCGTCATCCTCCTCTCGCTCGGGGCCGGCCTGCTCGACACCACGACCGGCGCCCTCCTCGTGACCTTGCCCGAGACGACGCTCCATCTCTTCGGCGCGACCATGCCCGGAGGTGGCGGCGACATCCTCATGCGATTCGTCGGCGCGTTCGTGATGGGTGTCGGGCTCTCCTACCTCTGGGGGCTGGCCACCTCGCGGTTTGACCGACGGGCGCAACGACTCCACGGCGTGTGGGGCGCGACCGCCGCCATCCGCACCTGCATCGCGGCATTCACGTTGACCGCAGTAGCGACGAAACACCTCGAACCCGCCTGGCTCGTCGTCGGCTTCTCGGATGCCACGCTCGCCCTCCTCCAGGCCTGGGGATTGAACGCACGTTGGTTCGAGGCATGAGCTTGCCCGCGTCCACGGCTGGTTCCGCCTCGGGCGGATCGCGCATTTCGCCAGCCGCCGTCGGCCTCGTCGCGGCCATCTATGTCCACTTCCTGATTTTCGCGCAGTTCGGGTTCCTGCAGGGCATCCGCGCAGCCGGCCACCCGGTCGAGGCGATCCATCGTGTGCTCGGCGCGATGGCGCTGGCCGGCATCGCCGCAAGCATCGCCACGGCGATGGCGCTGCAGCGGCGCGAGGCACGATTCGCCGGCGCGATCGGCTTCGCCCTCGCCGCGGCGGCGGGCGGTCTCGCGGCATTCGCGTTTGCGCAACCCGCAGCGGGCATGGGCATGCTCGCCGCCATCGCCCTGCTCACCGGCGCCGGCCTCGGCGCCTCCACGGTCGCGGCCGCGATCCTGCTGCGACGCTTCACCGGCGGCCATGCGCTCGGCGTGCACGTCGGAGCGGGCACCGGTCTCGCCTACCTCGTCTGCAACTTTCCCGCCTTCTTCACCGCCTCGCCGTCCGACAAGGGCTGGATCAGCGCGGCAGCCGCGCTCGCCGGGCTCGGCTTCGCGCTCGCCGGACGCACGGCCGCTCCCGTGTCGTCAGATGGCCCCTACACGGGGCTGGTCTCGCGACGCATCGTGGCCATGGCGACGCTCGGTTTCCTCGCGCTCGTCTGGTTCGACTCCGCGGCGTTCACGGCCGTGCAAAACTCGGCCGACCTGCGCGACCTCTTCTGGGGCGGGCCTCGCACGCTGCGGCTCATCGGCGCGACCCACGCGCTGGCCGCGCTCGGCGCCGGCCTGCTCATCGATCGCGGCGCGTTTCGCGTGGTGCTTGCCGCGGCGTTCGCGCTGCTCGCGGCCGGGCACTTCGGATTCGGCAGCAGCGGTGCCGCGCTCTGGGCCGGACCGGCGTATGCCGCGGGTGTTTCGCTCTATTCCACCGCCCTCGCCGCGTTTGCCGCGCTCGGCCCCGGCGACGCCGGCCTGCGGCCCGCGTGGCGCGCCACGTGGGTCTATGCGCTCGCCGGCTGGGTCGGCTCGGGCGCGGGCGTGGGCCTGGCCGAGCAGTTCGGCCGCGTGCCGCTGTGGGCCGCGCCGGCGGCGGCCGTGGTGCTCGCGGCATCGTTGCTTCAACTCCGCTCGTCGCCATGACCACCCGCTGGCTTCCGCTCCTCGTCTTCCTCGCCGTCCCGGCAGCGACGCTCATCGCCACGGCGCTGCGCCCCGAACCGGCGCTGACCGGCGCCGCGCTCGGCCGTCAGGTCTACATCAGTGAGGGCTGCATGCACTGCCACTCGCAGTTCATCCGTCCGGGCACGCGCGATGAGGAACTCTGGGGCGCGGCGCGCGACCCGGAGTTCTCCCGCCAGCAGGCGCCTGCGTTGATCGGCAACCGCCGCCAGGGACCCGACCTCATGAACGTCGGTCAACGGCGCATCCGCGACTGGCAACGCCTGCACCTCACGACGCCGCGCCTCGTCTCGCCGCACTCGCGCATGCCGTCCTACGCCCACCTGTTCGCCGAGGGCGATCGGCGCGGCGAGGCGCTGCTCGATTACCTCGACTCGCTCGGCCGCGAGGGCGAGACTTCCGCTCCGGAAGCCCCATGAAAATCCTGGTCGTCGAAGACGAGCGCAAGCTCGGCCAATTCATCCAGAAGGGCCTGCAGGAGGCCGCTTACACGGCGACACTCGTCGGGACGTGCGCCGCGGCGGAGGACGCGCTGGCCGAGTCGCACTACGACGCCATCGTTCTCGACATCGGCCTGCCCGACGGCTCCGGCCTCGATGTCCTCAGACGCTGGAGACAGTCGGGATTTTCCGAGCCGGTCGTGATCCTCTCCGCGCGCGGCCAGGTCGACGACCGCATCACCGGGCTCAACCTCGGCGCCGACGACTACCTGCCCAAACCCTTCAGCTTCGACGAACTACTCGCGCGGCTGCGCAGCCTGCTGCGCCGCGAGTCCAAACAGAAGCGCACGCGCTACGAGCACGCCGGCATCGGCATGGACCTGCTCAGCCGCAAGGTCACGGCCGCCGGCCAGCCCGTCGACCTGACCGGACGCGAGTTCGCGCTGCTCGAGCTGTTTCTCGCCAACCCCGGCCGCGTGCTCACGCGCACGCAGATCGCCGAGCGCATCTGGGAAACCTCCTTCGACTCGGAAACCAACCTCATCGACGTCTACGTGAAGAAGCTGCGCACGAAACTGCCGAACGGCACGGATGGCACGCCACTCATCCGCACCGTGCGCGGCACAGGCTACGTGCTGCCATGAGGTCGTTGCGTTTTCGGCTCACACTCTGGTTCAGCCTCGCGGTGACGCTCACCGCCGGCTCGGCTGCGGCGATCGGGTATTTCGTCGTCCGCAAGCAGATGCACGACGGCATCGACTTCCTCCTCGCAGCCGAGACGGAGGAAATCCTGCACCGCATGGGGCCGCATCCCGAGCGGCTCCCGCACGACGAGCTCATCTCCGCCCTCCGCGGCCACACGGAGATCGACGCGCCCATCTACTACTTTCAGATCCACCGCGACGGCGAGGGCGTGATCTTCCGGTCGCGCAATCTCGGCGATCTTGTCCTGCCCGATCTCGGCGATCGCGTGACGGCCGTGCGCACGGTCACCCTGCGCGATGAACCGATCCGCGTGCGCGAGCAGTACTACCAGACCTACCACGTGCAGATCGCGACCAACCTCGAGCAGGTCGAGCAGCTCATCGACCAATACCAGCGGCTGCTCCTCGTCGGGCTGCCCCTGCTTTTCCTCTGCTCGATCGTCGTCGGCCTGCTGCTCAGCGAGATCGCGCTCAAACCCGTGCGTGCGATGCAGCGCTCGGCCCAGCATATCAGCGCGAGCAACCTTTCCGAACGCCTGCCCGTGCCCGCCGGCAAGGACGAGATCGCCGCCCTCGCCCGCCTCCTCAACGACCTCTTCGCGCGCCTCGAGGCCGCCTTCGAGCAGGTGAAACGCTTCACCGCCGACGCCTCGCACGAACTCAAGACCCCGCTCTCGCTCATCCGGCTGCACGCCGAACGCCTGCAGCACTCGAGCGCGCTCACGCCGGCCGACCTCGCCCAGGTCGAGAGTCAGCTCGAGGAGATCACGCGGCTGAACAAGCTCGTCGAGAGCCTGCTCTTCATCGCCAAGGCCGACGCCGGCAGTCTCCCGCTCGACCGGCGCCGCCATGACCTGCAGCGCTTCGTCGCCGAGATCGACGAAGACGCCGCCGCGCTGTGCGAGGACCGCGGTCTGACCTTCCACGTCACGCGCCACGACTCCGGCACGGCCGAGTTCGACGCCGTGCTCGTCCGCCAGGTCCTGCTCAACGTCCTCTCCAACGCCATCCGCCACACACCCAAGGGTCGCAGCATCACACTCGGGTCAGGCTGCGCCACCGACGCGTGGACGATCACTATCGACGACCAAGGTCCCGGCGTGCCGCCCGAGCAGCTCGAGCAGATTTTCGGCCGCTTCGTGCGCGGCCCGGGCGCCGACGAGCACGCACCCGGCGGCAGCGGCCTCGGCCTCGCCATCGCACGCAGCATCGTCGAAGCCCACGGCGGGACAATCACCGCAGTCAACCGCGACGGCGGCGGCCTGCGCGTGACGATCCGCCTGCCGCACACTCCGAGGTAGGGCGAGGCCTCCGGCCGAGCCGCGCTCGCACGCACCTCGCTGACGCGGCTCGGCCGGAGGCCTCGCCCTACCTCAAGACTTCGTCGCCCTCGCACGCCCGCTTTCCTACCGTCGCACCTTCAGCCCCGCCGCCTTCGCGATGTCCTCCCAGGCGTAGAGGTGGAAGGTCCGGTCAGTCGACATCGCGACGAACAGGCCACCGGGAAATTGCGGCGAGAGTGTGCGAAAGGTCACGTCGCTGCCGTCGCTTGCGCGTGTGCTCAGGCGCACACTGCCGAGGAAGCCGTGGTCGTGCGGACCGCCCGGGCCGCCCTCGCGCGCAAAGATGCGGAAGGTGTCGGCCTGCTGGTTGGAGACGAGGATGTAGCCGCTCGCCGCGTCGAACTCGTAGATCGAGATCCCCTCGTGGTCCTCGGCAAAACCCGCCGTGCCGAGCTGCGTCAGTTCATCCTCGGCGTCGTCGGCCAGCGGATCGGCGAGGTACTTGCGCACGCCGAATCCCTCGTCGCTGTAGTAGACAAAACCGGCCGCGTCATCCACCGCGATGGCCTCGACCTCCTTCGTTCCGCTCCATTCGCCGAACGCGCGCACGAAAATGCCCCGCACGGTGCCGGCGCCGTCGTCGACGAGCCGATACTGATGCAGGTAACCGCGCGCCGGCGCCCCGAAGTCGGAGCGGCTGACGATGGCAAAAAGCGCGCCGTCGGATGGGCGCGTGTAGAGCGACACACCCATGCAGTCGCGCGCGCGTTCCCCCTCGAAGACCGGAATGCCGCCACCATCGAGCGGCGCCATGTCGGGCAGGCGGTAGACGCGCAGGCGATGGGCATAACGCTCGGTCGTGACGGCCACGTCGACGACCGCGCCACCGACCGGCAGGCCGTAGGCAATGTCGACGTTGTTCGGGCGCACGAGGCCGCGCACGACCCTGTCGTGGTGGATCTTTCCATCGAGGCCGTAGACATAGAGCGCGCCGTCGACGTCCTTGTCGGTGCCGAGGATGAGGCTCTGCGACGGATCGGCCCGGTTGATCCAGATGGCCGGGTCATCGGTGTCGTGCCGCGTCGGCTCGGTCACGACGCGTGGCGCGACCGCGCCGGCATGGAGCACGCCGGGATCCGGGAGTGGATCCTTCGCGTGCAGCGGCGCGAGGGTGAAAGCGGCAAGGCTGAGCGACAACACAAGATGGATACGAGAAGTCATCTGAAATGAGCGATCAGTTCGCGGGTGTGGCCGCGCGCGGCCGGCGGTTTTCGGGAGGGAACACCTCGACCAGTTCGTTCGGCTGGCCGGCGCGCTTGCGCAGGGTGAAGGCATCGTAGAGCCGATTGGTCGCGGTCCGCGCCTCGAAGTGGAGCGTGTCGCCGTCGACCGTGATCACCTGGAAGAGCTGCGTGTCCTCGGCCATGCGCACGGCCCACGAATCGTCGGTGATGTCATACATCTTCGGGCCGCTTACCGACACGACATACACCGTGCCGATCTCGGGATCATAGGCCTGGGTGTAGCCCTTGCTCACGTTCGTATCGCCCACGCGCACACGGCCATCGACGCGTCCGGTGCGCGCGTAGGTGTGGTCGTGGCCGGTGAGCACGAGGTCGACCCGGAACTCGTCGAACACGGGTTTCCAGACCGCACGCAGCGACGCGTTGTCGCGATCCTTGGCCGGCGAGAAGATGGGATGGTGAAAAGTGAGAATCGTCCACCGCTGGCGATTCTCCGCGAGGACGCGGCGCAGCCAGGCGACCTGCGCCTCCTGCTGTTGGTTCGAATCGAGCGCGATGATACGCGCGCCCTGGTAGTCGATGGAGTAGCAGGTCTCCTCCAGGCCGGCCGGGATGTCCTGCACTGGAAATGCGAACTGTGGGCGCCAGTGCTGGCTGACCGCCGGCACGCCGGGATCTCGCGGCCGGTCGCGCAGCGGATGCTTCGACGGCTCCGTGCCCACGAGGTCCGCCGCAGCGAACCCGGTCAGCGCCGTGATGCCGGCGTCGACCGCGGTGATGCGCTTGGTGTCGTGCGTGAGTTCACCTGATCTTCCTTCGGCGGTGCGGGCGACCACGCGCACCGCGACGACCTTGCCTGCGTCATCCCAGATCTTGGTCGTCTCGAGGTCGACCGCGATGTCCTTCCCGTCCTTCGTGCGCCAGAACCGCTCGTGCTCGGGCCCGGCGTTGGCGCGGTAGTACTCGTGGTTTCCCGGCGTGGCGACGACCGGGATCGTACCGTTGACCCAGGCGGGCGCCCCGTGCCACTCGCCCCACTCCGCGTCGCTCGCGTCCTCGTTGATCAGGTCGCCGGCGTGCAGCGTGAACGCGGCGCGCGGAGCCTCGCGGAAGGCCTCGCGAAACACGCGCGACCAGTGCGTGCGGATGTCGTTCTGCGCGTCGCCGAAGTAGATGAAGGAAAACCGCCGCGCCTCGCGCGCCGCCGTGCGGAAGTGAAACCACTCCGACCAGTTCACCCCGTCGCCGACGCGGTAGGTGTAGAGCGTGTCGGGCGCGAGATCGCGAAAGCTCACGCTGTGGTAGTGGGCGGTGCTGAGGTCGCTGGTGAATTCGACGGTGGTCGCATCGAAACGCGTGGGCACGAGTGCGCGCCCGAGGTCGTTGGCCAGCGCGAGCTCGGCGACGGCGCGCTCGATCGACGGGTCGGTGCGCCAGGTTACGGCCTGCGAGGTGGCGGGATCGCCATCCCAGGTGAGCACGACGCGGTCGGGCAGCGGCCGCGGCGCGTGCGCGGCCGCATCGGGATAGCGCTCGGGCTGCCACGACGCGTGGTCGTGGTCATCATGGGCGATCAGCGCGATCGGCAGCCCGATCAGCGAAGCCAGAAAGAGCGAGTGACGCATGGAAAGGAGGTCCGAAAAGAGAACTGGGAAATACCTACACGCAACATGCGGCGCGCACCGAAGGGCGCACGCCGCGGATGCCAGGGTGGACGTGGCTCAGAACGAGTACTCCGCGCCGAAGGTCCACTTGCGGCCGGCGTAGCTGGCGTCCTCGACGAAACGACGGTAGCCCGCGAAGGAGATCTGTCCGCGGTCGGTGAGATTGGTCACCGTGGCGAAAAGCGTGAGCCCGTCGCGCAGGCGGTAGCCGATCTCGGCATCGAGCCGGTATTCCGAGGCGTAGAACTCGTCGGTCTCGATCGAGTCGCCCAGACCCTCGACATACTCGCTGCGCGTGCGGTAGTCGAGGCGGGCATTGAAGCCCTTCCAGTCATACTCGAGCGAGGCTGTGGCGAGGAAGTCGGAGAAACCCTCGAGCGGCAGGTCGTCGCGGTCATCGCGATTCGGATACTCGGCATCGCTCTCCGTGAACGTCGCGCTGAAGGAGGCCGACAGGCCCCGCAGCGCACCGGGCAGGAAGTAGAGGCGCTGGCGGGCGATCAGCTCCACGCCGTAGTTGGTCGCGTCCGTGCCGTTGACCGGGCGCTCGTATTCGAAATCGCCGTCCTCGGCGGGGATCGGGATGCCGTCGGCATCGAGCTCGTTGAAGTCGTAGACCTGCGTGTAAGTGAAGTCGCTCACGCGCTTGTAGAAGAAGCCGATCGAGTAGAGCCCCTCGGTCTGCGTGTAGAACTCGAGCTGGGCGTCGAAGTTGTCGGAGACCGCGGGCTTGAGGTCGGGATTGCCGTCGGCGATGTCGCCGTCCTCGTTGATGAAGCGGCCGCTGGACAGCTCGCTCAGGCGCGGACGGCCGTAGCTGCGGTTGTAGCTCTCGCGCAGGATGAGGTTCTTCTTCAGCTCGTGGCGGAAGTGCACGCCGGGGAGCCAGAAGCTGTGCGAGTTCGAGGTCTTCACTTCCTCGACGGAGGCCTCGCCGTCCAGGTAGCTCACGACCTTGTTGGTGTTTCTCCACTTCGTATTTTCGAGGCGCACGCCGGCCACCACCGTGTGCGGGCCGGTCTGGTAGGTGCCCATGACATAGGCCGCGCTCGTGGTCTGCGTGGCGTCGTAGTCCTCGAAGTTGCTGTCCTCGAGCGAATCCTCCTCCTCGAGTTCAAAAAGCTCCGGATTGGTGCGGAGGAGGTCCTGGCCGATGCGCGGATGGACGTTGTAGTACTTCGGCTTGAGCAGGATCACCTCGCTCGTGGGCGTGAGCACGTCGGCGTAGGGGAAGGTCTCGTCCATCGAGTAGACGTCGACGCTCTGGTCGAACTCCATGTCGCTGGAGTGGTACTTGGCGCCAGTCTTGAAGGTGAATGTGCCGCGGTCGCCGGTGAAGCGGCGCTGCCAGTCGAGGCGACCGCTCACGACCTCCTCGGTCTTGACGGAGGTCTCCTCGATCAGTTCGCCCTCGGACATGAGGCTGAGGTCGGTCGGGTCGACGCCATTGACCACGTCGACGCGGACGAAGCCGTCGGCGTCCTCGACCACGTATTCGTGCACAAACCACGGATCGGTCGGCTCCATGAGCATGTTGAGCTCGGCGCCGTCGTTGAGCTGCTGCTTGTTCTGCGAGTAGTAGAGATCGTAGGTGAGCAGGCTGGCGTCGCGTTCATGGCGGCCGCCGAAGTTCAGCGAGTAGAGATCGTTATCGAGGTCGTCGTTGGTGCCGATCCAGCCGCGCGAGCTGCGGCTGCCGCTGTTGCCCGCCGTGCCGAGGCCGGAGGTCGGCGTGAGCTCGGCGTAGGTCTTGCGGCCGCCGGCTGCGTTTTGGAAGCGCGTGTCGATGTCGACGTCGGTCTCGTACTTCACGCCGTTGCGGTCGAAGTGGCTGAACATCGGCCGGAAGTAAAACGCGTCCTGCTCGCTCGTGCGGAAGTCGATCGAGCCGCTCAGCGTCGACGTGTTGGTCGTGCGCGTGTCGTGCTCCCAATGCGTCGCCTCCATGAACCAGACCGGGAGGTCGTACCCGGTGAAATCGAGCTGCGGGTTGGTCTCGGGATCGACCTGCACCCAGTCCTGGTCGGCGTTGATGGAATAGCGGTCCGTCTCGTAGCTGCTCAGGCTGAAGCTCACGCCGAGGTTCTTGAAACCGCCGCCGACGCTGAAGATGTCGGCGTAGTTGAGAGCGGCCGAGTAGCCCCAGTTGCCGGGCTCTTCGTTGAGCGTGGCGCCGACCTTGAGCCGCATCGAGCGTCCGTCGCGCTCGAAGGCGGTGCGCGAGACGAGGTTGACGATGCCGCCGATGGCGTCGCCGTCGCGGTCGGGCGTCGGCGCCTTGACCACCTCGATCGTGGTCACGCCGTCGGCCGCCATCTGGCGGGGATTGAAGCTGCGGCTGCCGCCGGAGGAGGGCACGCGGTTGCCGTCGATCTGCACGGAGTTGAACTCACCGGCGATGCCGCGGATGTTGATGCTGCCCTGCGAGCCGTCCTGGTCCTCGTCGACACTCACACCCGGCAGGCGCTGCAGAGCCTGGCCGATGTTGCCATCGAGCATCGGGCCGAACGCCTCCTCGGAGACGATGTTCATGATGCCGCTGGCCGTCTTCTGCTGATTGATCGCGCGCGCCTGGCCCTGGGCCTGGCCGGTGATGCGCAGTTCGGCGAGTTCCACCTCCGCCTTCTCGAGGGCGAAATTCACGGTCTCGCCGCGACCACCGGCGACGGTGACCTGTTGGGTGGAGGCATCGAGGCCGACGTACTCGGCCTCGATGCGCCGTTCCCCGGCAGGCACGCCGGACAGCACAAAACGCCCTTCCTGGTCGGTATAGGCAACGAGTACCGAGTCGGCCACGCGCACGATGGCGCCCTGGAGTGATCGGCCCGTGGCCCCGTCGGAAACGCGACCGGACACGACGCCGGTCGCAGCCTGGGCTCGCAGGTGCGCAGCACCCGCGAGCATGATGAGCAGGCCCACGAGGACCCGCCGGAGGAGATGGGAAGCGCTGAGGAGTGACATGACTCCCCCCAGTCTGGCCCCAGGATGTGACAAGCGCGTGCCGCGGCGGTCACGACTGTGTCAAATCAGAGTCCTATTTTGAACGCAGCCCCCGCGTCATCGGCACACTCACCGCTCCACGCAGAAGGCGGGCCTGCCCCTCGCGACGACGCGCCGGACTAGAACTGGAACTTCACCGTCAGCCGCGCGACGCGTCCCGGCGCCTTGGTCAGCAGCGTGTTCGCGCCGAAGACCGGCTCGAATCCGAGGAAGTAATCCTCGTCGGTGAGGTTCTCGCACGAGAGCTCCGCCGACCAGCGCGCGGCACGCCAGGAGATCGCGACATTCCACACGAGCGATGACGGCAGGCGGAGGGTGTGGTCGAAGTTGTGCCACGCCTCACTGCTCCAGATCGGGCCGCCGGAGAGGCCGAGTCCGCCTTCGTGGCGCCAGACGGCGAGGAGTTTCACCTGCCGCTCCGGAAAGCCCGGGTAGTCGAGATCTGGATTCGCAGCGGGGCGGCGGCCTTCGCCCGGGTTGAAATAGGCCGGTCCAAAGCCGGTGTTCATCACGCCGCCGTGCAGGGCGTACTGCTCGTCAGTCAACGGCATGGCGCGAAAAGGCGTGAGGTTGGCGTCGCGGCGCATGTGCTGTTCGCCCAGCGAGCCGATGAACGTCAGGCCGCGCCCGGCCGCCCAGGTGAACTCGAGTTCCCAGCCGTCGCCCTCGAGCGGCTCGGCCACAGCCTGCCTCGTATCGAAGCGCTCCTGCTCCCAGCCGTAGACACACGCCACCGCGAAGAGGCGCGCGTCGAGGAGGGAGGCCTTGGCGCCGGCCTCGAGAAGCTGATTGCGCGTGAAGTTATCCCTGCCCGTGACGGCGCCGCCCTGGTGCGGGTCGATCGCCGTGCCATACTGCCACGTGGCGTAGAGCCTGACCTCGTCGGTGAGGCTGAGGACCGGGCTGAAGCTCGCGGAGAAATACTCCTTGTCGCCGCTGACCTCGTCGCGGAGCGGGCTGTCGGCCGGCACGCGGTCGACACCGGATGGATACCGCGTGCTGTAGGGCGCCCAGGCGCCGAGGAGCGAGGTCGTCGTCGCAAGGCGCGGCGTGAGCTGATTGATCGCGTAGGCGAAGGCGCTGAGCTGCCAGAGCTGCGAATGGGCATTGGCGCCACCCTGGGGCGTCGGCGACCAGAAGTTGAGCCCATCGGGCCCGCGCTGCGGGCCGGAAAGGACCAGGGTGTTGGCCGAGACGGATGCCGTCGTGATGTCGCGCCGGCTGAACGGCTCGACGGAGTAGTCCTGCAGCACCATCGCGTCGGTATAGCGCACGGACGCGCCGCCGTTGACCCGCATGCCCTCGAGCAGATCGAAGCGCCGCTCGAGCGTGCCCTTGAGCTCGAGCACGACCTGCTCGGTCTGCATGGCGTAGCCGTAGCTCGAGAGCTTGTCGGTCTCGAGCGCGTCGACCATGAACTGCAGGCGCCGCGTCGTCTCGGCGCTGCGACGATCCTCGAGATCGGCGAACCAGAGAAGGTTGCGCGAGTCGGCGTGATCGCGCGGATCGCGCAGCACCGTGCTGCCGTCGACCTTCGCGGTGAACACCCGGCCGCCGGCGGCAAAATACTCCGGCGTGTATTGGTAGCCTGAAGTCGTCTGGGTGATGTCCTCGAGCTCGGCGCCCGAAAACACCGCGTAGGCCTGCGCGCGCTCGGCGGCGTCAGCGAGGTCGCGCATGGCGTCGCGCTGCGCGCCGGAGATGAAGCCGCTGCTCACGCCGGCATCGACGACGGCGGCCGGCACGACGAGGGCGTTGCTCCGGCCGAGAAGGTCGCGGTTGGCCACGCCGCCCCAAGCCGCGCTGACGATGCTGATCGGTTCGCCGACGATGTACTCGCCGCGGTCGATCAGCGCCTGCGTGACGCGGTTCCAGCCGGCGTTTTCATTGGAGCGGAAGTCGTAGTATTCGCCGCCAGTGAAGAGAGAGACCTCGGGCGCGAGCCGGATCTTCAGTGACGCGTAGAGCGAGGCGAAGTCGTTGCGCACGCCGTCGTACCAGGAGTCCCCCGCCTGCCCGGTGAGCGAGAGGCGGTAGGCGGCCGGGCGCTCGCCGCCGGCGAGGAACGGCCCGCCCTGGTCGAGTTGCGCGCGCACCAGGCCGGTGTCGCTCGCGCTCACCTGCAGCGATCCGCGGCGCCGGTCGAAGAAGGGTGACTTCGGGATCATCGCCACGTACCCACCCGCCTGCGACGGACCGTAATGCGCGGGCGCCGGACCCTTCACGACGTCCATGGCATCGAGCGAGCCGAAGGAGAGCGGCATCTCGTTGCGCTGGTAGGCGCGCTGCATGCCGTTGAAGAAGACGCCACCCTTGGCCCCGCGCAGGATGGGCGCGCCGGGGACGCCGTAGTAATTGATCTGCTGAGTGCCGGCGCCGATCTTGTTCAGGTCGGAGAAATCCTCGACCTGTGCGGTGTCCATGAGCTCGCGGGTGAAGACGAGAAGCGACCGCGGCACCTCGAGCGCAGACTGCTCGCCAAAGACCGAGAGCGTGGGCCGCGAGGTTGGGACCAGGTCACCGGCGTCAGCCCGGGCGGACTCGCGTGTGATAAACTCCTCGAGGGCGATCTCCTCGTCCGAGGACGGGTTCGTCGTCTGCGCGGCCAACGGGACCGTCGCGAGCGACGCGGCAACAATCAGGGGGAAGGCGAGGCGTGGCATAAGTCGGTGTGCCGGTCTCCGGTGCGAGGACTCGAAGCCGGTCGCCCCACCAATGCCAGCACCGGCGCCGCCAACGGAATCTTTTTCTCCACGGAATCTGCCCGCGCGACGACATCCGGCCGTTGACTAGCCCGGAACGCCGCTTGACCCTCGATCGGCGCCCACTACGGTCGCCCGATTCTTCCCATGTTGTTGGTCATCGACAACTACGACTCCTTTACGTTCAACCTCGTGCAGTACTTCGGCCAGCGCGGGGTGGAGCAGAAGGTGGTGCGCAACAACGAGATCACCCCCGAGCAGGCCCTCGCCCTGAATCCGGAGCGCGTGCTCATCTCGCCCGGCCCGTGCTCGCCCGCCGAGGCGGGAGTGAGCCTGGACATTATCCGCGTCTTCGCCGGCGTGAAGCCGATCCTGGGCGTGTGCCTCGGGCACCAGAGCATCGGGCACTTCTTCGGCGGCCGGGTCGTGCGCGCCGACCGCCTGATGCACGGCAAGACCTCGCCGATCCACCACCACGGCACCGATCTGTTCAAGGGTATGCCGAACCCCTTCAACGCCACCCGCTACCACTCGCTCCTGGTCGAGCGGGCGACATTTCCCAATGTCCTCGAGATCACGGCTGAGACGGCCGAGGGCGAGATCATGGGCTTGCGACACAAGACGCTGCCGATCTGGGGCGTGCAGTTCCACCCCGAGTCCATCGCGACCGAGCGCGGCATGGACATCCTGGTGAATTTCCTCACGCTATGAGGCGGAGCCGCAACGCCCCGCTCGCCGCCGACCGCGACTGAGCTCCCGCGATCCGCCGGCCTCCGCCTCTCGACGCCACGCCGCCATGCGCTGCCCACGCTGCTCCTCGACCGAAGACCGGGTGATCGACTCCCGCGTCAGCAAGGACGGCTCGGCCATCCGCCGCCGGCGCGAGTGTGCCTCGTGCGGGCACCGCTACAGCACGGCCGAGACGATCCTGCGCGAGGGGCTGGTGGTGATCAAACGCGACGGCCGGCGCGAGGACTTCGACCGCAGCAAGATCCTCACCGGCCTGCGCAAGGCCTGCGAGAAACGCCCGATCAACGCCGAGCAGCTCAATCTTCTGCTCGAGGACGTGATGGACCAGCTCGAGGCGCACTACGACGCCGAGATTCCGAGCCTCGCCATCGGCGAGGCCGTGATGCAGCAGCTCAAGCGCATCGACGCGATCGCCTACATCCGCTTCGCCAGCGTCTACAAGGACATCAACGACCTCGCCGCCCTCGCCGAGGAGATCAACCACCTGGAGAGCCGCTCACGATGACGACGACCGCCCGCGCCCGTCTCGCCCGGCTCCATTTCATCAATACCTACTTCTCGTCGCTGACGGGACAGGATCTCTACCTCGCCTCACAGATGCTCGCGGCGATGGAGACCGTCTGCACCGAGGAGGGCGTGCCGACGACCTCGATCGACGCGTTTCTCGAGCTCTTCCGCCGCCTCTCCGCGCGCACGGGCGCGGTCGACGCCGACGCGGGCTTCGCCTTCTGCGACGGCGAAGCCGCCGGCCCCCTTTTCCTCCGGGCCGAACTCCTGGCCGCGCTGCGGCGCAACGCCGCCAAGCGCCGCGCCACCATCATGGTCGCGGACGTACACACCCCCGCCGCGTTCGGGGCGCGCGGCCGACGTTCGTCACGCCGCACCCGCGACCGAGACGCCGAGCAAGCCGACACGGTCGAACATCTGCGCACCCTCGCCGCCCGCCGCGCCAACCCGAGGACCGCGCTGACCATGCTCTTCGTCTGAGGCGCCCACTCGGGACCATGCGCGGCTCCTCGACCGCACCGCACCCGCTGACGGCCTCGCCATCGTATCCGCATTCCCATGTCCGCCAAGACCCTCTTCCAGAAGATCGCCGACCGCGAGATCCCGGCGAAGATCGAGCACGAGGATGACCGCTGCTTCGTCATCCACGACATCCAGCCCCAGGCGCCCGTGCACCTGCTCATCATCCCCAAGAAGCCGATACCACGTGTCGCGCTGGCCGAAACGGCCGACGAAGGCGTGCTCGGCCACCTCATGCTCGTGGCCGGCCAAGTGGCCAAGAAGCTGGGGCTCGCCCAGGGCTTCCGCCTCGTGGTCAACAACGGCCCGCACGCCTGCGAGTCGGTCCCGCACCTGCACGTGCACATGCTGGCCGGCCGGCCGATGACGTGGCCGCCGGGTTGAGCGACCTGGCCGGTGCGTGAACGAAGACATCTTGTCTCGCCCACACTGAGAGGAAGGCAGGCAACGTCTCCATGTCCTACCTCCGCCCATCCTTCGTTCTGGGATGCATATTCGCAGTCACTGTCTCGGCTGAGGACGCCCGGCCCGACGAGCTGCTCCTGGCCATCGCGCACTTGAGCGAGGAACGCAGTTATACCTGGAAGTCGAACACGGTTTCGAGCGGAGGCATGTTCGTCATGCCTGTCGCAGGGCAGACCGAGTTGAATGGCTTCACTGTAGTTCGTGCCACGATACAACGCGGCACGTCCACCGCCGTGGCGCGTGGCGGACGCGCGGTGTACGAAACGACCGACGGGTGGCTGACCGCGGAGCAGGTTCGTCGCTTGCGCCTCGTGGTCGCCTCGCCCTCGGTCGCCACACCGGCCGAACAATTGTGGCAGCTGGTCGAAGGTTGTGTCGGGCCACGCGTCGCCGGGAACAAGATCACCGCCACCCTCACGCCAGACGCGATTTCCGACCGGCTCCAGCTGCCTCGTTCGCGACCGGGCCACGACACGCGGCCGACCCTGCGGGATCCGGCTGGATCAATCACCGTCTGGCTCGACCACGGCCGGGTCACCAAGTTCGAGGTCGAACTCTCCGGCGAGATCCAGGCCGATCCGTTTCCCCACCGATTCAACCTGGCCACCACGGTCGAGATAAGCGCGGTCGGTTCCACACGCGTCGACGTCCCTCGAGAGGCGATCGCAGCTTTGGATGCGCTCGCGAACAACTGACGCCGTTTCGGCGCGCAAAGATATGCTTCCTACCCCGCCAGCTCGAAACTCCCGTCCGCCTTCTTGCGCACGAGTTTCTTGAGCTCGAGCATCATCAGCGCGGCACTCAGTTCCGGCACACCGTGACCGGTGAGGGCGCTGAGCGTGTCGATCGTGAGCACGCTGCCCCCGCGAAAACACTCCCAGACGGCCGCCTCCTCGACGCTTAGTCCGGCGGGCTCGGGTCGATCACCTGCCGCCGGAGCCACGGCAGCCGCGCGGAAGCCGCCGAGGTAGTTGAGCTCCTCGAGCACGTCGTCGACCGAGGTGAGCAGCGTCGCGCCGTCGCGGATGAGCTGATGGCAGCCGCGGCTGCTCGGCTGGTCGATCCGCCCGGGCACGGCGAATACCTGCCGCCCCATGTCACCCGCGAATCTCGCCGTGATCATCGCGCCGCCGCTCGTGTCGGTCTCGACGACGATGATCGCCTCGCACAGCCCGGCGACGACGCGGTTGCGGATCGGGAAACTCTGCTTGTCGGCGCGCCGGCCAAAGGGAAACTCCGAGACCACGGCGCCCTTCTCGGCGATCGCGCGGTAGAGATCGTAGTTTTCCGGCGGATAGATGATGTCGAGCCCGCAGCCGACGATCGCCGCCGTCCGTCCCCCGGCCTCGAGCGCGCCCTGATGGGCCGCGGTGTCGATGCCACGCGCGAGACCACTCACGACGCAGAAGCCGAGACGCGCGAGCTCGCCGCCAAGCTTCTTCGCCGTCGCCTGCCCATAGAGCGTGCAGCGCCGACTGCCGACGATCGCGATGCACCGGTCGGCGAGCCGGTAGCCACCGAGGAAATACAGTCCGATCGGCGGATCGTGGATCTCGCGCAGCAGCCGCGGGTAGTCGTCGTCGACGCACGTCACAAAGGACCCGCCCAGCGTCGCCAGCCGTTCCTCCTCGCGCTCGAGGGGAAAATGCTCGCGCCAGCCGCGGATCGCCTCCGCGACTTTCGGGCCGACGCGGCGGGCCTCGGTCAGCCGCGCGGGCGACGCCTCGAGCACGGCCACCGGATCGCCGTCGAAGAGGGCGAGGAGGCGGTTGAGCGTGATCGGCCCCATGCCCGGCAGGCCGTTGAGGACCATATAGGCCTGCCGGCGCGTGAGCGTCTCAGCCATGCGCGAGTTCCTGCAGGACGGGCCCGAGGTGCGCGCAGAGATCCGTCACGCGCGCGGAGTGCTGCCCGGTGGAGCGCGCAAGCCGGTCGGCCGCGAGACCGTGCCAGACCACGCCGCGCGCCGCGCCCTCGATCGCATCGACGCCCTGGGCGAGCTGACCGGCGATGAGCCCGGAGAGGATGTCGCCACTGCCGCCACGCGCGAGCACCGGCCCGCCAAAGAGGCTGAAGTGCACAATGTCGCCGTCGGTCAGGCGCGTGGGTGCGCCCTTGGCCACGATCACGCTGCCGAAGCGGCGAGCCAGCTCACGGGGATCCACGTCCGTGTCCTCGTTTGCGATACGCGCGAGTTCGCCCGCGTGCGGCGTGAGCACGCGCGGGACGGTGGATTGCGGCGGTCGCGCCGCGGCGAGTCCGGGCTGCAGGGCGTCGGCATCGAGCACGGCGGGCACGTCGACGGCGCGCAGGATCTCCTCCATCAGGGCAAGCGATTCGCGCTCGCGTCCGAGCCCGGGGCCGACGAGCAGGCCCGTGCAGCGCGCGGCGCGCGCCACGACGGCACTGCGCCCCTCGAGGGCGAGGCCGCCGGCCGGGGTCTCCGGCATCGGCTCCCACATCGCCTCGGGCAGCCGGGCCGCGCCGGCGGTCGCGAGCGACTCGGGCACGAAGGCGGTGACCAGGCCCACGCCTGAGCGGAGCGCCGACTCGACCGCCATCATCACGGCGCCCGGCATCGTGCGCGAGCCACTCACGATGAAGAGATGGCCAAACGTGCGCTTGTCCGACGCGGCATCGCGCGCGCGAAGGAGCGGGGCGAGCACACCGCGCGTGAGCACGCGTTCGCGGGTTTGCTGGGCGCGGGCGTGGTCGAAGAATCCAAGATCCAGATACCGCACACGGCCGGAGGCCGGGGAAAAGAGCACAGGCCTCTTCACGATCCCGGTGGCATAGGTCACGTCAGCCTGGAAGGGCGCGGCATCGCCCTCGTCGCCACCCTCGCCAACTCCGCTGGGCAGGTCGACCGCCACGCGCAGGCGGATGCCGCGATGGGCGTTGATCAGCTCGATCAGCCAGTCGGCCGGGGCGCGCAACGGCGGGCGGAACTGCATGCCGTACAGGCCGTCGAGGCACAGGTCGAACGAGCGCCCGGCCAGCGCCTGCCAGACGCGCGCGGCGTCGCGCCCGTCGTGGTCGCCGTCGACCTCGAGCCAGGCGAGCCGCGAAACGTGGGCGCGCTGCAGGTCCTCGACCGCGCGGCGCACGAGATGGCGCAGGCGCGAGAAGCCCGGCACGACCAACACCACGGCCGAGGCCCGCGGGCGCGCCTCGAGCAGATGGCGCAGGGCGATGAGCGCGTCGCCGCCGTTGTGCCCCTTGCCGCACAGGACGAGCATGGCAGCGTCATCGGCGAGGCCGCCGACCTCGCAGGCATCCTCGAGCACCGAGGTGGCGAGCGCGCGGCCGGCCTGGGTCATGGCGGCCCACTCGAGCGATTCGTCGCCGCCGAGCAGGCCGGTTTCCCAGGCCTTGGCCTCGATGCAGCTCAGCACCGGATGGGCGCCGGGAAGAAGGGACTTGGTCGGCATTCGGGGACGGGATGTAGCGCGTCAATCGCGCAGGATCGCGGCGACGGCCATCGCATCGGTCTCGGTGTGCGAGAGCGTGACCAGCACGCGCGTGCCGCCGATCCTGTGCAGGAGGGCGCGCCCCTGGTCGTCGAGCCGCACGAGCGGCTCGTGCCGCGGGCCGTGATAGATGGATACGGACTTCCACCCGAGCTCGGCACCGATGCCGGTGGTGAAGGCCTTGGACACGGCCTCCTTCGCGGCGAAGCGCGCGGCGAGGTGCTTGTGCGGATGCGCCATCTTCATGCAGTAGGCGCGCTCCTCCTCGGTGAAGACGCGGTCGAGGAACCGGTCGCCCTGGCGGTGGAGCACGCCGCGGATGCGCTCGATCTCCACGATGTCGGCACCGAGGCCGATCATGAAACCACCGAGAAAGAGACTGAGGTCGGGAGCGGGCATGGAAGATCAGGTCCGTGGAAACACGAATGGACACGAATAGACACGAATCCCGAGACGAGAATGGGTGGGTCCGATCAGCTCGGAGAACTCGTGTTGGTTCGTGTCCATTCGTGGTTGTCCCTCACTTGTCGTTCATCCGCGCCTTCATCTCGCGCACCGCTTCCTCGATGCCGGTGAAGAGGGCGCGGCTGAGGATGGAGTGGCCGATGTTGAGCTCGTGCAGGTGCGGGAGGGTGCGGATCTCGGCGATGTTGACGTAGTTGATGCCGTGGCCGGCATTGACGGTCAGACCGAGGGCGTGAGCGTGCTCGGCGCCCGAATACAAGCGCTTGAACTCGCGCGGGCGCCGGCGGGTGTCGAAACAGGCGTTGGCGTAGGCGCCGGTGTGCAGTTCGACGAACGGCGCGCCGAGGCGCGCGGCCTCCTCGATCTGGGCGGAATCGGGCTCGATGAACAGGCTCACGGCGATGCCGGCGGCATGCAGGCGCTCGATCACGCGGCCGAGTCGGCGGCTGATGCCGACGGCGTCGAGCCCGCCCTCGGTCGTCACCTCGGTGCGGTTCTCCGGCACGATGCAGACCGCGTCGGGCCGCACCTCGAGGGCGAAACGCGCCATGGCCGGCGTGCAGGCCATCTCGAGATTGAGACGCGTGGAGATCGACTCGCGCAGGCGCAGCACGTCGCGCGGCTGGATGTGCCGGCGGTCCTCGCGCAAATGCACGGTGATCCCGTCGGCGCCGGCCCGCTCGGCCACCAGGGCGAGGGCCACGGGGTCCGGCTCGACCATCTGCCCGCACGTGCGCGGGGCCGAGCGGTAGCGCGCCTGCCGCAGCGTGGCTGCGTGGTCGATGTTGACGCCGAGCAAGAGTGAGCCGGGGGAAGCCATGAGGGGGCGACTGTAGCAGAAACTTCGCGTTCGACTAGTGCAGACCTGCCCGGAGACTGGCCGGCCACGCAGCCCGGACCGATCCGGCCCGCGTGGGCCGCCCGCTCGCGGGCGCCGTCGATGCGCGAGCGTCGACCGCGCGCCCGCGGGCAGGCGACCTGCGCGGATACCAGCCGTCACCGGGCCTGCGCGCCGCACTCCTCCTCTCATGACCGACACCTCCGCACCCGGCACGCCGGCCCGCCCGGTCCGCAAGCCCGAGAATATCTGGCTCAACCTCGCGTGCAACGTGTTCCTCCCCGGGCTGATCATGAGCAAGCTCGCCGCCCCCGAGCGCCTCGGCCCGGTCTGGGCGCTGGTCGCCGGCGTGTCGCTGCCGCTTGGCTACGGAATCTACGACCTGGTGACGCGGAAGAAGTGGAATCTCTTCTCCGGCGTGGGCCTGCTCAGCGTCGGCCTGACCGGCGGTCTCGGTCTCGCCCATGCCTCGGCCATGGCCTTCGCCATCAAGGAGGCGGCCGTCCCGTGTGTGCTCGCCCTCGGTATCCTCGCCACCCTGCGCACCTCCCAGCCGCTTGTGCGCGAGATGGTCCTGAACGAGTCCGTGGTCGATCTCCAGAAGCTGAACACCGCGCTCGACGAGCATGGGACCAAGGCGCAGTTCGAACAGTTGCTGCGCTCCTGCACCTGGCTGGTGGCCGCGAGCCTGCTGTTGTCGGCCGTGCTCAACTTCGTTCTGGCAAGGATCCTACTCACCAGCGCGCCGGGCACCCCGGAGTTCACCGCCGCGCTCGGTCGCATGAACTGGTGGTCCTGGCCGGTGATCACCCTGCCGACGATGGCCATCATGATCGTCGCGATGGTGCGGGTCTTCCGCGGCATCCATCGCCTGACCGGCCTCGACCTCGAGGCCTTGATGCACCCGCACCACCAGAAGAAGAAATAGGCGACATCGGGGCTCCCGCGCGCCGCAGAGACGCCAACAAAAAGGCCCGCGGCTAGCGCGCGGGCCTCTTTTCGCCGAAGTCGATGGCACGCTCAGCCGCGCTTGTCGACCGGGACGTAGTCGCGCACGGTCTTGCCGGTGTAAATCTGGCGCGGACGATAGATGCGGCCCTTCGGGTTGCTCGCGACCTCCTTCCAGTTGGAGATCCAGCCGGGCATGCGGCCGATGGCGAACATGACGGTGAACATGTTGATCGGGATGCCGATCGCGCGCATCATGATGCCGCTGTAGAAGTCGACGTTCGGGTAGAGCTTGCGGTCGATGAAGTAGTTGTCGCTGAGCGCGGCCTGCTCGAGGTGGCGGGCGATGTCGAGGAGCGGGTCCTTGATGCCGAGCGTATTGAGAAGGTCCTCACACGCCTTGCCGATGATCTTGGCGCGCGGGTCGTAGTTCTTGTAGACGCGGTGGCCGAAGCCCATGAGGCGGCTCTTTCCGGCCTTGGCGCTGGCGATGAACTTGGAGCCGTCGTCGCCCGTGGCGTGGATCTCCTCGAGCATCTGGATCACGGCCTGGTTGGCGCCGCCGTGCAGCGGACCCCAGAGCGCGCAGATGCCCGCGGCGCATGAGGCGAAGAGGTTGGCGCCGGAGGAGGCGACCATGCGCACCGAGGAGGTCGAGCAGTTCTGCTCGTGGTCCGCGTGAAGCAGGAGGATGAGGTTCAGCGCGCGCGCCACGACCGGCGGGCAGTCGAAGTGCTCGTACGGGTCGGAGAACATCATGTGCATGAAGTTCTCGCAGTATTTGAAGGCGCGCTTCGGGTAGATGACCGGCAGGCCGCGGCTCATCCGGTAGGTGATCGCCGTGATCGTGCGGACTTTCGAGAGAGCCATGGCCGCGGCGACGTCGAAGTTTTCGAGGTCGCGCTTGTGGTCGTTGGTGGCGAGCGCGGGATAGTAGCAGGAGAGCGCGTTCATCATCGCGCCGAGCAGCGCCATCGGATGCGCATCGCGCGGGTAGCTCTCGAACAGATACACCATGCGCTCGTGGATCGGCGCGTGCTCGGTGAGCAGGGCGGAAAAACGCGCGCGCTGCTCCGCCGTGGGCAGCTCGCCGTAAATCACGAGAAAGGCGGTCTCGATGAAGTCGGACTTTTCCGCCAGCTGCTCGATCGGGTAACCGCGGTAGCGCAGGATGCCGGCGTCGCCGTCGATATAAGTGATCGCGCTCTCACACGAGCCCGTGTTGCCGTAACCCTCGTCGTAGGTGATGTGGCCGGTGTCGGCGCGGAGATTGCGGAGGTCGATGGCTTTCTCGCCTTCGGAGCCGACGATCACGGGATAGGTCAGCTCTTTGTCACCGAGTTTGAGGACAGCGTTGTTGGGCATGTTACAGAGTTCTGGGGACCCGGGATCGGGATGGAACATCAACGCGGCGGACCGTCGAGAGGACCGCCGCACGCGAACCTCATGGGTTTAGCAATCGACTTTCCGATGTAAAGCGGAGTCGGCCCGAAATCGCGCGCGCTAAACGATTGGCGCGCAAACATAAGCCAGACCCTTAGTGCACAACGGATGCGGCACTGAGTCGGACGAAATTCCGGTACACCAGCAGCCCCTTCGCCTGGCTCTTTTCCGGGTGGCACTGGGTGGCGAAACAACGCCCCCGGGCGATCGCCGCCGTGAACTCCCCACCGTAGTCGCAGGTTCCGAAAGTCAGGGCCGGGTCGTCCGGCACGACGTGGTAGCTGTGCACGAAATAGAACGACTCCCCCGCCGCGCGCAGCCCGTCGATGAGCGGCGAACCCGGGTCCCGGAAGCTGACGGTGTTCCACCCCATGTGCGGGATCTTGAACTCCGGCGGACGCCGAAAGCGGATCACACGCCCTGAAAAGATGCCCAGCCCGGTCACGTCGCCCTCCTCAGAGTGGTCGAACAACGCCTGCAACCCGAGGCACACACCCAGGAACGGCCGGTCCGCCGCGATCCACTGGCGCACGAAATCATCAAAACCTGACGCACGCAGCGCCGCGACACAATCAGCCAGCGCCCCGACCCCGGGCAACACGAGGCCGTCCGCCTCGCCGACCTCATCCGGCCGCTCGCAGACGTGCACCTCGGCCCCGACCGCGAGGAGCGCCTGCGAGACGCTGCGGAGGTTGCCCATGCCGTAGTTGATGAGAGCGATGCGAGACATCGAAAATGGCGAATGCCGAGTGACGAATGACGAATGGTGCCGAGGCAATCCTAAGAACGTCCGGGCGCGGAAAATGTCCAGCGGCGCGAGCGAATCGGTAGGGCAAAGCCTCTGGCTAAGCCAAGCGAGGTCGTATCCGTACGGTTGCGGCTCGGCCGGAGGCCTCGCGCTACCCGCTCAACCCATCCGCACGCCGCGCTCGCTACAGCACGCCCTTGGTCGACGGCACGGTCCCGGCCGCGCGCGGGTCGAGGCGGCAGGCCTGATCGAGCGCACGCGCGAGGCATTTGAACAGGCACTCGGCCGCGTGATGCGGCTCCTCGCCGTACTCCAACTTCGCATGCACGTTGGCCGCCGCGCTGTTGGAGAAGGCGCGGAAAAATTCCTTCACGAGGAGGATGTTGAAGTCGCGCACATACAGGCTGGCTGGCGCGCACTCGTAGGCGAGGAACGGACGGCCGCCGAGGTCGACCGCGACCCGGCCGAGGCACTCGTCCATCGGCAGGATGAAAAAGCCGTAGCGCACCATGCCCTTCTTGTCGCCGACGGCGGTCTTCACCGCCTCGCCCAGCGCGATGCCGACGTCCTCGACCGTGTGGTGATAGTCGACGTCGACGTCGCCCTTCACGGTCACATCGAGGTCAAACATCGCATGCTTCGCCAGCAGCGTGAGCATGTGGTCGAAAAACGGCACGCCCGTCGCGATGGTCGAGCGGCCCTTGCCGTCGACGTTGAGGCGGAGGACGATGTCGGTCTCGGCCGTCTTGCGATTTATCTCTGCGACGCGGTCGTTTGCCATGAGTCGATCGCCCGGGCGAGGGCCTCCATTTCGGAATCGGTGCCGACAGTGATTCTGAGGAAATTGCGGGTCAAGGCGTGACTCCCGAAGTAGCGCACGAGCACCTTCTGCGTGAGCAGGTGATCGTAGCACGCCTTGGCCACGTCCGCGCCTGTGCGGCCGTCGTGCGTGCGCGGCTCGGTGAAGATGAAATTGGCCTGCGACGGATAAGTGAACCACCCGCGCGCGCGAAAACCCGCCTCGGCCGCGGCGCGCGTGCGCTTGATGCGGGCCACCACGTCCGCGAGGTAGGTCGTGTCGCCAAGCGCGGCGATCGCGCCGGCCTGGGAGAGGCGGTTGACGTTGTAGCTGTCACGCACGCGGTCGAGCAGGTCGATCACCTCGGGATGCCCCGCGGCGAATCCCACGCGCAGCCCGGCCAGGCCATGCGATTTCGAGAGCGTGCGCGCGACGACGACGCGCGGGTACTTCGCGACGAGCGCCATGGCGTTCTCCTCGGCGAAGTCGCCATAGGCCTCGTCGATGACGAGGATGCCGCGAAACGCCCGCGCGAGCGCCTCCAGGTCCGCCGTGCGGAAGCCGACGCCGGTCGGGGCATTCGGTGAGGTCAACAGCAGCAGCGAGGCCTCCGAGCGCGCGAGCGCGTCGACCGGGAGCGTCATCTCGCGCGTGAACGGCACCTCGAAGGTCGCGCCGTCCTCGATCGCGACGAGCACCGGGTAGAGCGAGTAGCTGGGCATCGGATACGCCACGCCCTTCCCTTCCCCGCCGGCGAAGGCGCGCACGAGGAGGTTGAGCACGTCGTCGGAGCCGTTGCCGACGATCACCTGGTTCTCCGCGAGCCCGTGGAGCTGCGCGAAGGCGCGGCGCACGGCCGAGCTGAGCGGATCCGGATAGAGCCGGAGCGAGGCGCCAAGCTCGTGCGCGATGGCCTCGGCCACGCGCGGGCTGG
>JACSRI010000257.1 GCA_014879845.1 Opitutaceae bacterium | reverse complement strand
GGACTGTGCGGGTGGGGGGAGGGCGAGTGGGCCATGGGCGGTCGAGAGAAGGAGGGCAGTCCGGCAGAGGGGCGTCGGGGAGTCAACAGTTCATATCGTCACATCCTGATGTGTTGATATGAAAACGGCACTGATCGTGGGAACTTCAACTCCGGACCGAGGTCTTCGTCCTCGCGCTGTTTGCTCCCGCGCCTGCGGGAGTTGGGGAAAACCGTAAGAGAGATGGCGGGCCGCCTTGGGTAGGCGGCCCGCCTTTTCTTTTACAAGCGGAGTGTCGTTCCTGTGAATAGCTGTGAACAACTATACCCTAGACGCGATTCTGGCGTCGACAGCTTGGCATGTTTCGGGCTTATGAGGACCCCAGCGAATGGAATACCCAAGCGCTTCGCCGAGAGTAAAACCGCAACTCAACGTCTCCGGCCAGGTCAAGACTTACGTGTTGGACACGAACGTCTTGCTCCATGACCCTCGTTCGATTTTTCGATTCGAGGACAACAATCTGGCCATCCCGGTCGAGGTCCTCGAGGAGCTCGACGCGATCAAGGGGGAGCAGAGCACGGAGCGGGGTCGAAACGCCCGCCGTGTGCACCGCTTCCTGCAGGAGCTTCTCCCGGACTCCCGGTCGATGCTGGAGGGCGTGCGCCTGCCGACGGGCGGGACGCTCTGCATCATCATCAACCGCTACCTCCAGGAAAATAACTTTGGCTCCCCGGCGATGCAGCGTCTCCGGGCCATTCTTCCGGACCTGACCAAGAAGGATAACCGCATCCTCGCGGCCGCCCTCTTCGTCCAGGAGACGTTCCCGCCACCCACGATCCTGGTCACCAAGGACGTCAACGTGCAGCTCAAGGCCCGCGCCGTCGGCCTGCTCTCCGAGGACTACCGCAACGACAAGGTTCCGGAAGAGGTCGAGGACGAGGATTACCGCCGGCTCGACGTCTCCGTCTACGAGCTGCAGCGCTTTGCCTCCGAGGAGGAGCTGCAGATCGAGATGCCGGCCGAGCGCCCGCTCTACCTCAACGAGTACGTCCTGCTCGCGACGCCCGAGGGCAAGACCATGCCGGCGCGCCATTTTGGCGAGGGTATGCTGCGTCGCCTGCGCATCCCGGAATTTGTCAAAGCGCCCGGCGGCATCCCGATCCGCGCGCGCAACCTCGAGCAGCAGTTCTTCATGGACGCGCTCCTGGACGACTCGCTCTCGCTGGTGACCTGCTTCGGCAAGGCCGGCACGGGCAAGACGATCCTCTCGACCGTCTGTGCGCTCCACCAGATCAAGGAGGACGACGGCCGTTACGACGGCCTCTCGATCAGCCGTCCGGTGATCGCGCTGGGCAAGGACATCGGTTTTCTGCCCGGCACGATGGAGGAAAAGATGCGCCCGTGGCTGCAGCCCTACCACGACGCCCTCGAGGTGCTCATTCCCTCGAAGCCACCGCGCGAGCCGCAGTTTGTCGGCAAGAAGGCCGCGAAGAAGAAACGCGGCGAAGAGTCGGCCGTGGCGATCGCCGCGTCCTTCAACAGCAGCGCACCGGCGGCCAATCATCCGGTAAAACCGTACGAGCGTCTCCTGCGCTCCGGCATGGTTGAGATCGAGGCGCTCTGCTTCATCCGCGGTCGTTCCATCGCGCGCCGGTTTTTCATCCTGGACGAGGCGCAGCAGCTCACGCCGCACGAGGTGAAGACGGTGATCACGCGCATCTCCGAAGGCTCGAAGATCGTGCTCATCGGCGACCCGGCCCAGATCGACAACCCGTACGTCGACTCGCGCAGCAATGGCCTCGTCTATTGCTTCAACCGCATGCGCGGTCAGGCCATCGCCGCCCACGTGCGGCTGAACAAGGGCGAGCGCTCGCGCCTCGCCGAACTCGCGGCGGATCTGCTCTGACGAGAGCGAGCGAACCCGTGCCGTTCTGTCGTCGGCCGCCCGCTTGCGGGCACCGCGATGGATGTGTGTAAACCGAATCGGCGCCCGTGGGCGGGCGACCGACGCTAGGGCGTCAGCCGTCGCGCCGCCGCTTGCGCGCGCAGGCACAGCTCCGCCGCCTTGAAGGCGTGCGCCTGCGTCATGGCGTGTTCGGTGCGATTGAGACAATCGAGGATTAACTGCCCGAAGAAGGGAAAACCCACCGTGCCCGCGACCTCGAGGTGCTGCTCGCCCTGCTCGTCGACGAGGTAGAGGTGATCACCTGTCGCGTCACGCGCCACGTCGATGTACTTGCGCAGCTCGATGGTGCCCTTGGTGCCGAGGATGAGGGTGCGCCCGTCGCCCCATGTGCGCAGGCCGGGCGGCGTGAACCAGTCCACGCGCACGTAGTGGCTCGCGCCGTTGTCGCCGACGAGCGAGGCCTCACCGAAATCCTCGAGCTCGGGCGTGTCGGGGTTGCCGAAATTGCCGACTGCCGCGCTCGCGACGGTCGCATCCCTCGCGCCCGAATAGAAAAGGAACTGCTCGAACTGGTGGCTGCCGATGTCGCAGAGGATGCCGCCGTATTTTGCGTGCTCGAAAAACCACGCGGGTCGCTTTTCCTTCGCGCCGATGCGATGGGGCCCGAGTCCGAGCACCTGGATGACGCGGCCGATCGCGCCGCCGTGCACCAACTCGCCCGCGCGCACGGCCGACTCCACGTGCAGCCGCTCGCTGTAGTAGACCATGTACTTGCGGCCGGTCGCCGCGCCGACTGCGCGCGCCTCGTCGAGTTGCGCGAGGGTGGTGAACGGTGTCTTGTCGGTGAAGTAGTCCTTGCCCGCCCGCATCACGCGACAGCCGATCGGGCCGCGATCGCACGGCACGGCCGCAGCGGCGACGAGGTTCACCGCGGGATCGTCGAGGATCTCCTCGAAGCTGCGCGCGACGCGCGTGCCCGGGTGCCTCTCGAGGAAGGCCGCGACTTTCGCCGGGTCCGGATCGTAGACCCACGCGAGTGTGCCGCCGGCCTCGGTCAGGCCGCCGCACTGGCCGTGGATGTGGCCGTGCTCGAGAAATGCGGCTGCGAACACAAACTCACCGGGGGCCACGACCGGCCGGGCTTTTCCCCGGGGTGCATGGTTCATCCCGTCGCGCGGCGCGGTGCTCATGGGCAGTGCGGCGCGCCTACTTCTTCGGGCGCGCGGCCTTCTTCAGTTCTTTGAGCTGCGGCTCGAGCTTGGCGAGGACGGCCTTGGACATGCGCTCGATGAAGAGGATGCCGTTGAGGTGGTCGACCTCGTGCTGGACGCAGCGCGCAAGCAGGCCGTCGCAGATCAGCTCGTGCGGTTGGCCGTGGATGTCCTGGAAACGCACGCGGATCGTCTCCGGGCGCACGACGTCGCCGCGGATCTCCGGAAACGACAGGCAGCCCTCCTCATAGGCTTCCTTCGGTTCGGGCACGACCTCGACCACCGGATTGACCAGCGCCATCGGCATGATCAGGTCGAGCGGGGGCGACGAGCCGTCGAGCTTGTAGGAAAAGTCCGACTCCGTCTCGCGCAGATCCATGACACACAGCTGCAGCGCCAGGCCGACCTGCTGGGCCGCCAGGCCGATACCCGCCGCATCGTGCATCGTCTCCACCATGTCGTCCGCGAGCTTGGCGAGTTTGGCGTCGAACGCCGTGATCGACGCGCCCTTCTTTTTGAGGACCGGGTCGCCGTAGTGAACAATCGTGAGCACCATGGTGTCTAAACCCGGCAACTTGCGCGCGTCCGAATCCCTCCGCAAATGAAATTGTGGGGACGATCCGGCGTCTCTAGTCCGCATCTGCAACTGATGGCGCCTTCGCACCGAACCGATCCCGCTGTGACTTCGCGCGGCCTGAGCCTGGCCGTCGTGTTCGCGGCTTTGGGCGTGGCGATCGTGGCGTTCGGGTGGCTGGTCCCGTCGCAGTTCAAGTCCATCCCCGCCTCCGTGCTGGCGGGTGCCGGCCGCAGCGGGGCGGGGCTGCCCGAGGAGGTGCGACGCCAGCTCGACGCCGGCCATCCCGGCGCGGCGCAGCTCGTGGCGGATGCCGCGTTGCTCGTGAAGTTCCGCAACGCCGAACTCCTGGTGGATCGGGTGGCTGAATACAACCAGCTCAACCCCGACGTCGCCGTCTGGGGCGAGTCCGACCCCTATCTCGCCAATGCCTTCAAGGCCGCGCCGCCCGCGACCGACGGCACCGGCGGCGTGCTGCGACAGTTCCTGCGCGCGGACGCGCGCCGCTCGGTCGGCGACTTCCTGGCCGCCTCGAAGAACGGTGCGACGCGCGCCGTCGTGGCGACACGCGAGCTGCAGACCTACCAGCAGTTTCTCCCGCTCATCAGCGCGGGCGGTGCGCCGCTCGAGGCCACGATCCACCTCACGGCCATGCTTGTGCAGACGCAGGCCTTCACCGACGAAGTGATCGTCGAGCTGCGCGCGCTCGCCGAGGAGGCGGTGCGCACGGGCGACGCCGCGCGCCTCGAGGCGACCTACCTCGACGTGCTCGCGCTCGGGCGCCGCTACAGCTGGGGCCAGCTCGTCGCGATCGTGCGCGGCGCCACATCGCTCAAGACGCTTGCCCAGATCCGCCACCTGCACAACGTCGCGCCGGAAGCGGCGCCGGTCATCGCCGCCGCCTG
Organism: Opitutaceae bacterium; assembly: GCA_014879845.1. Taxonomy (GTDB): domain Bacteria; phylum Verrucomicrobiota; class Verrucomicrobiia; order Opitutales; family Opitutaceae; genus JAEWQP01. Next base: position 4,304 of record JACSRI010000257.1, on the reverse strand, counting down.
TGTGATTTCGCGCCAGCCTGACCGGGTCGCGAGCTACCTCGTCGAGTACGGCCCGCACGGCACGGAGGCGCTCGCCTTCGCGCTGCACCACGGCGCCGGCAGCCTCGGGCTGCTCCTGCGCCAGCAATTGCCGGTCGATGGCGTGCTCACGCTCCCGCCTGCCGGCGGACGCAACGGCCTTGCCTCGTCCGCGACCGACCCGCTCGTGCGCTTTGCCCTGGGCAACCCCTACCTCGCGGTCGGCGCCAAGATCACCGCGTATCTGCTTGGTGGATTCCTCCTCTTCCTCGCCGGCGAGCGCGTCACCGCGCTGCGCCGCATCGAGCTCTCGCCCGCCTTCACTGCCACCGTGCGCGGCCTCGGGGCCCTGGTTATCTGCCTGCTGCTCGTGATCGTCAACGAGCCCTACCTCGCCCTCGGCGCGCAGCCCACCGGCTACGAACTCAAACTTGTCATCCCCGTCCTAGGTTCCTCAACACCCGTCGACACCATGCCCGACAAATCCTACACGATCGATCTGCCGACGATCACCAGCATCTGCTTTTTCTTCCTTGTGCAGGCGCTCGTCTACTACATCTGCCGGCTCAAGCTGAAGGACATCGAGGCCCGCCGCGTGTCGCCCGCCGTGAAGCTGCGCCTCGCCGAGAATGAGGAAAACCTCTTCGACTCCGGCCTCTATGTCGGCATCGCCGGCACCTGCATCTCGCTCGTGCTGCAAGTGCTTCACGTCATCCAGGCCAACCTGCTCGCCGCCTACTCCTCGAACCTCTTCGGCATCCTCTGCGTGGCCTTCATCAAGATCCGCCACGTACGCCCCTTCAAGCAGAAGCTGATCCTCGAGATCACCGAGGCCACCGGTGAGGGCCGCCCGCCCGCGCCGACAACGCCCGCGCCCGCCAACCAGCCCGCCCGAGCCGGATGAACAAGACGCTCCTGCTCATCATCTGCGACTTCCTCCTGCTCAATCTCCTCGCGCTCACGCGCTGGGAGAAACCGCCCGAGGAGCCGCCGCCGCCCTCGCAGGCCTCGCCCGCGCAGACCGCGCAGCAGGTCGTGCAGGAGGACCTCGTTGGCGCCTTGCGCGCCACGCTCGAGGAGGAACGTTCCGTCCGCACCGAGCTCAGCGAGGAACTGCAGCAGCGCGAGGAGACGCTCGCCGAGCGCGAGCGCCGCATGGCCGCGCTGAGCAGCGACCTCGAGAAGAAGGCCCAGGAGGCGCGCCAGCTCAGCGAGCGCGTGGCCGACTCGCAGGTCACCGTCGCCCAGCTCTCCGATCGGCTCACGCAGACCGCGGCCGAGGCCGCGACCAAGCGCGCCCAGGCCGAACAGCTCGCGAAGGAACTCGCCGAGAAGCAGGCGGCGGCCGAACGCCTGGCCCAGCAGGTCAGCACGCTCGAGCAGGAGAAGACGCAGGCCCACCAGCAGATCCAGACTCTCAATACACAGGTCCAGGTGGCCAACACCGAGCGCGTGATGCTGCGCGAGACGATGGAGACGCTGCGCACGCAGGTGACCGAGGAGCGCGAGGAGAAACTCAAACTCCAGGAGCAGACCGGCAAGCTCGCCGAGGGCGTGACCCAGCTCGCAGAAAACTCCGCCGGCATCCGCGAGGAGATGCGGGCCAGCCAGCCGCTCAATGCCAACACGCTCTTCAGCGACTTCTCCGCCAACCGCGTCCAGGCCACGTTTCGCTCCGCACGCGAGAACCTCTTCGGCCCGGTCACGCGCAACTACGATGCGCGCACGATCCTCGTGAGCGACGGCGCGGATGTATTCGCGCTCCTGCACGTCAACGATACGGCGGCCACGTTCCGCGAGTCGCCCGCCGATTGGCGCGAGATCGAGGGCCGTATCGCCGCCGGGTCTCGCCAGCTCGCGGTCGAGCGCCTGCGCTTCCTCGTCATCGATCCGCGCGTGGTGGTGGTGAAGATCGACCCGACGATCGCCGCCGGCTTCGGCGTGCGCATCTACCCGACGGCGGCCGAGCCCTTCAAGTTCTCCGAGGCCGTGATCATCAGCCAGGGCGGCAAGTTCTACGGCGAGGTGGAGTTCAAGCTGGACCCGCAGACACCCGGTTACGTGAAGATGAAGACGCGGATCTTCAGCTCGCTCTTCGGTGAGTTCTCGCCGTCGGCCGGCGACGTGGTGCTGAGCAAGACGGGTGAACTTCTCGGCCTGATGGTGACCGACAGCTACTGCGTGCTGATCGACAACTTCGCGGGCGCTGCCGAGCTGCCCTTCGGCACGTCGCTGCTCGAGCTGAAGACGAGCGAGATCCTCGCGCGCCAGAAGGATCGCGTCCTGCGCATGCCAGTACGGCTGCAGTGATAACGCGCCGCAGGTAGTGCGAGGCCTCCGGCCGAGCCGCGTAGGAGACCGGCGTGCGATGGCGGCTCGGCCGGAGGCCTCGCCCTACCTCGGCTTCACCCCTGCGCCTGTTCGAGCCGCGACGCGGCCTCTTCCCAGGCGGCGGTGGCAGCCTGGAGTTGGTCGACGATTGAAGTCAACTCGCGGTTGAGGTGCAGCGCCTTGCCGGCGTCGGCGTAGGTCTCCGGCGCCTCGAGCGCGGCGACGACCTCGGCCTGCTTGGCCTCGAGCCTTGAGACTTCCTGCTCGAGCCGGCTCACGTCATTGCGCAGGCGTGTGAGCTGGTTGGCGGTGAGTCTGATCTTGGGCTGCGCCGGTTTCGCGGCGAGCGTCGGCGCGGGCGCTGCCGGCGCGACGACCGGCGCCTGGACCGGGCGTGCGTCGGTGAAGCCGGCCGTGAGCGCGGCGCGTTCGTTCGTGGCCTTCGACTTGTCGAGGTAGTAGTCGTAGTCGCCGGCGTAGGGCGTGAGCCGGCCGGAGTGGACGTGCAGCACCGTCTTGGCGAGCTGGCGGATGAAGTACACGTCGTGACTGATGAAGAGGAGCGTGCCCTCGTACTGCCCAAGCGCGTGGATGAGCGCGTCGATCGACGAGATGTCGAGGTGCGTCGTCGGCTCGTCCATGAGCAGGAGGTTCGGCGGATCGACGAGCAGGCGCGCGAGTGCGAGGCGGGACTTCTCGCCGCCGGAAAGCACGGAGACGGGCTTGAAGACGTCGTCCTTGCGGAAGAGGAACGCGCCCAGGATCGTGCGCGCCTGCTGCTCGGAGAGCTGGTTGGCCTGCGTGCGCAGCTCCATCACGTTGTCCAGCACACTCGCCTTCGTATTCAGGTTTTCCGTGCGGTTCTGCGCGAAGTAGCCGACCGTGACGTTGCTGCCGAGCGTGCGTGTGCCGCCCTGGATCGGCACGACGCCGGCGAGGATCTTCAGGAGCGTGGACTTGCCCGCGCCGTTGGGACCGACGAGCACCGTGCGCTGGCCGCGCTCGGCGAGGAAGTTGAGGTCGCGGTAGACGACGTGGTCGCCGTAGGCCTGCTGCACGTGGTCGAGCGTGATGACCTTCAGCCCGGAGCGCGGCGGCTGCGGGAAGCGGAAGTGCACGCGCTTGAGATCCTCGACCGGCGCCTCGACCGCCTCCTCCATCAGGCGCTCGATCTGCTTCTCCTTCGACTTGGCGCGCGAGGCGAGCGACGCCTTCGCACCGAAGCGGTCGACGAACTTCTGCAGGTGCGCGATCTCGCGCTGCTGGTTCTTGTAGCGCGCGAGCTGCTGCTCGTGGCGGGCATCCTTCTCGCGCAGGTAGTCGTCGTAGTTGCCCGTGTACTTGTGCAGTTCGCCGCCGCGCAGCTCGAGGATGCCGTTGCACAGGGCGTTGAGGAAGGCGCGATCGTGCGAGATCACGACGAGGCCGCCGGGATACTTCGTGAGGTAGTCCTGGAACCAGAGCAGCGCCTCGAGATCGAGGTGGTTGGTCGGCTCGTCGAGCAGGAGCAGCGCCGGTTCGCTCACGAGCAGCCGCGCGAGGTGCGCGCGCATGACCCAGCCGCCGGAAAACGTCTTCGCCTGCTTGTCATGGTCGCCCTCGCGGAAGCCGAGGCCGGCGAGGATCTGCTTGGCGCGTGGCTCGAGCGTCCAGTCGATGTGATCGAGGTCGTGGTCGTCGTCGCCCGTGGGCGCGAGTTTCTTCCCGCTGGTGGCGATCTCGAGCACGGTCTCGTTGCCGACCGGCGCGCTCTCCTGCGGGAGAAAGCCGAAGTCCGCGCCGCGCTCCCAGGTGATCGTGCCCTCGTCGGGGGTCTCCTCGCCGAGGATGAGGTTGAAGAGCGTGGACTTGCCCACGCCGTTGGCGCCGACGAGGCCGAAGCGGTCCGTGCGCGCGACGAACAGCGACACGCCCGAGAAGAGCGTGCGCGGCCCGCTGGCGTCCTTCGCTCCCTT
>JACSRI010000102.1 GCA_014879845.1 Opitutaceae bacterium | reverse complement strand
TGGGGATCACCGTCACGGTCGCGGTCTCGCTGGTCGAGGTGCCGGCGGGATTGGTCGCGCGCACGACGTAGTCTCCGGCGTCGGCGGCGGCTGCGGAGGCGACAAGGTAGGATTGCCCGGTCGCGCCCGCGATGGCATTGCCGTTTCGATACCACTGGTAGGTGATCGGCGCCCCGCCTTGGGCGATGCAACTCAGGCCCAGCGGCACTCCCTGCTCCACGGTCTGGGAGAAGGGATGGACGGAAAACCGCGGCGGCTTCGGCTGCGTGATGGTCACCGTGGCCTCGTCGCTCCACACCGAGCCGGCGGCGTTGGTCGCACGGAGCCGGTAGGTGCCGGACTGGGCCTCGGTGGCGTAGACGATGTAGTGCTCCGGGCCCGTCGCACCGGGAACGTTGACTCCATTGTGCGTCCACTGAAAGGTGACCGGCGTGGTGCTGCGCACGTGCGCGGAGAGGTAGACGTGCCCGCCCACCTCGGCCGAGCCACCATTCGGTTGGATGTAGAACTCGGGCGGCCGGGGCGGCGCCACGACCAGCACGGCTGGCTGGCTGGTCACGCTGCCGGCGGAGTTGGTGACGACGACCCGGTAGGTGGCCGCGTCAGCCGTGGTCACCGCCTGCAGGGCAAACCAGGAATCGGTCGCTCCCGCGATGGCCGAACCGTCGCGCGTCCATTGGTAGGTCATGGCGACGCGGCTGGACGCCGTGACCGAGAAGTAGGCCCGGGTGCCCGCTTCGGCGGCCACGCTGCCGGGATGTTGCACGATCGAGGGGAGTTGGGTGGCCTGGACGGCGAGCGTTGCCGGCTGCGACACCGCTGATCCGCCGACGTTGGTGACGATCACATGGTAGCTGCCCGCATCGGCAAGGCGCACGGCGTCCAGCCGTAGCGAGCCATGCGTCGCGCCGGGAATGGCCACTCCATTGCGCATCCACTGGAAGGTGAGGGGGATCTCGGAGTGCAGGCCGACGCTGAAGGTGGCGGGTTCGCCTTCCTCGACACCGATCGAGAGCGGGTGTTCGGTGATCACCGGAGGTGCGGCCGGCAGCACGGTGATTACGGCGCCGTTGCTTGTGGTCGATCCGCCGCCTGTCGTTGCGATCACGCGGTAGACGCCCGCGTCGGACGGCTGCACATTCTGGCGTCCGTAGGTCGACGCCGTCGCGCCTGGGATGGCGACACCGTCCTTGGTCCACTGAAACGTGATCGGCGCATTGCTGGAGGCGGCGACCCCGATACCGAACGAACCGCTGTGCGTTACGGATTTGCTCTGGGGGTGTTCGACGATCGTCGGGGGAAGAGGCTCCGGCACCGTGAGCACTGCCTCGCGACTGGACACCGTGCCTCCGGGATTGGTGGCGCGAAGAATATAACGACCGGCGTCCGTGCGCGCCACGATCGGGAAGGACAGGCTCCGGGTCGTCGCACCGGCGATGGCCTGGCCATCCTTGAGCCATTGCAGCGTCATCGGTTCGCTGCCTGTGACGTATCCCTCGAGCGTGACATAGGATCCTGGCAGCGCGGTGACGTCGTAGGGCGCATCCGGTTGAAACACCGGGAGGCGCAGCGGGTTGCCCGGGCCGTATCCGTAGCGGTACGATGCGCCGTCTTTGTCGTCCTGCTGCGTGCCTTCGATCTCGCTGATGTAGGCGTTCATCAGGGCGTAGGCCCACTGGCCTCGCTCGTCAGGGTGATCCAGGCCGAGCACATGGCCGAACTCGTGGGCGAGGACGCGGCGCAGGTCGATCTTCGGATACTGCAGGTAACCGCGGTAGGAGTCCCATTGCCACGCGGTGTTGACGACCACGTCCATCTCGGCCGGCTTGCCGCCCTCGGCGCGGCCGGTAGTCACCGCCAGGACACCCTCGGGAAAGGCGGTACCGAAGATCTTCGAGTCGAAGAAGACGTTGTTCTTGCCGTTGGTCCGGGATTTCGCGGCGCCGGAGTTGTTGACGTAGCCGAACTGCACACGGCTCATCGACGGATTCCACTGCCCGATGGCCTGGATGGCCGTGCTGTTGGGCGTGGTGCCGTCGGAGTAGGTCGGCGAGTTGCCGAGTTGCAGCTCGAGCGTGACCGCGCCGTCCGGCCACGCGGGGAATCCCTCGAGGTAGACAAAGGCGCGCGCGCCGACGGCGCACGCACAAGCGAGGGCGAGCGAGAGAAGGCGGCGCAGGCTCATCGGGACGCTCCTCCTGGGACCGTGGATACATCGGTGCGCCCGAGGCGCGTCGCGCTCGCGCGCACGGCGTCGGCAAAGTCGTCGGGCGAAACCGTGCGCCCGGCGGCGATCTGTGCGAAGACTGTGCCCGGCGGGCGGGACGCCAACTCGGTCGCGATTTCGTCCGTGGACGCGAGGGGCACGCCGTTGTCGCGCGCGACGAAACGCCGGCCTTCGTCGGATCGTCCCACGAGGTAGCGGCCATACATCATGCGCACGAGCGGCGTGAGGGCGGACCGCTCGCGCGAGACGAAGAGGATGTCCTCGCCACCGGGAAGGAAACGCGTCTGGCCGGTCACGATCAGCCGCTGGCCGTCGATCTCGCCCCCGAGAAACTCGAGTTGCAGCGTGGATCGATGGGCGCCGACGAGAGTCTCATTCACGGCGAGAGAGACCACGGTCACGATGTGACGCTCGTCGCCTTCGCCCCACCACTCGCAACGCGTGCCCGTCACGCGGGCGCGCACGACGGCGTCGGCGCGTTCGACGAGTTCGTCGAGAGTCGGGGGAATCACCGAGGTGGCCCGGCTCAGGCCGGGCGCGAGAAGGACCGCCGCGGCCATTGCCGCGAGCGCACGCAGGAGGTTCATGGGAGTGTTTCTAGTTGGCGCGGTGGGAGGCTCAAGGACGCAGGCGGCTCTTGAGTTTCGACAGTTGTGTTCGATGCGGCCGGCACCGGGGCCGGGCGGTCCCCCGCCCGGATGGAGGTCGTGGGGTGAGCGGGTCCGTTCAGGGGACTTCGTAAACTTCGACGAGCGCGACGCCGGAGGTGTCGCCGACACCGCGCACGACGACGGTGTAGGATCCGGGCGGCAGGGTGACGACGAGGGCGGCATCAAGGCTCGCGTCGGGCAGACGGAAGGCGCTGATCGCGCCGGTGGCCGCCGCGGTCACTTCGGTGTTGCCGTCACCCCAGTTGTTGTTGGCCGCGACGATGGCGTCCTCGCCGTCAAACACCTCGAGACTTGGATCGGCGAGCACGCCGGTGACTCCGAAGCGCGTGAGCCCGGGACCGACGGCGCGGATGAGCAGGCGCTTCGGCGTCGTGCCGTCGACCACGAGTCCGGGGATGAGGACGCGATCGCCGATGCCGACGACGGCGCGCGTGGAGATGTTCACCAGGCGATTCTGGCCGGCCTCGGCATCGAGATCGTAGGCCTCCACCAGGGCCACGCCCTGGCCGCCGTCCTTGCCGCTGACCTGGGCGGTGTATTTGCCGGGCGGCAACGTCGCGACCAGGGCGGAATCGAGGGAGTCGTCGGCGAGACCGAAGGCGAACACTTCCTTGAAGGCGAGCTTGAGGGCGTCGCCGTCCGGCGTGAACCAGTTGTCGTTCTGGGCGAGTGTGCCGGCGTCGCTGACGAGCGTGAGCACCGGGTCGGCGAGCGTGCCGGACACGCCGAAGCGGTTCAAGCCCGGGCCCACGGCGCGCACGAGCACGCGCTTGGGCTGGGTGCCGGTCACGACGAAGCCGGCGATGATGATGTTGTCGCCCGTACCCACCTCGGCGCGCGTGGAGAGGTTGGCGAGGCTGGCGCGCGTCAGGTCAGGCGTGGCCTCCATGTGGCTGCGCACGACGAGATCCGCGTCGAGCAAGGTGAACTGGATACGCCCCTTCTTTTGCGTGACAGCGAGCAGGCGGTCGGCGCCACAGGCGAACAGGCGGATGGTGCGTCCTCCGAGCACGCGGGTGGCGTCGAGGCCGTAGTTGGACCCGCCCCAGCGCTGAAGCTGGGCGCCGTCGACGGTATCGCGCATGGTCACGAGGCGCGTGCCGAGCCAGGCCGCGTCGAGCAGGGCATTCGGGAGCTCGTTGTTCTGGGCGAGCGTGTCGGCGTTGTAGAACTTGCCGTCGCCGAGCAGGACGATGTCGCCGGAAGGTGAAATGCGGATCGGGGGCTGGATTGTGATTTCCCCGTGGAATGGGGAGTCCTTCGTCGTGCCGACCGTCCCATCGCTCGCAATCTCAGTGTACAGGAGATCATTGGGCGAGGTGTCGTCGCGGAAATGGTACACCCTTCGGCGATTCGCGTTCCATACGTAGCTCCGCGAGTAGTAGCGCCATTCGCTCGAGCTCACGCGTATGCCCTGTGCGTCGAAGGTGACAAACGACTCCCACGCACCCGCTGGGTCGCAGATCATCACGTGGTCGCCGACGGCGCACATGCCCCGGATGCTCTCGGCTGCCGAGGCGATGGCCCGCTCGTCCACACCGGAGTCAAGGTCGATGACACTTATCCGGTTGTCCGCGTAACCCAGGTAGATCTTGTGTGCTTCGGATGAATACGAGACGTGGTTTGGTCGACCATGCAGCGGGATGGGGTCAAGGTATCGCTGTTCGAGCGGCGACCAGCGGAACAGGTTGCCGTAGCGTTTGTTGTAGAGCACCACGACCCCGTCGCGATCCATGAACACCTCGTCGGCCGAGTAGCTGAGGGCCGAAGCCGAGACTGCCTCCAGGGGCGGTGGCTGGGCGATGTCCGCGAGCGCACGCTTCTCCCAGGTGATGGTCGCCCCGCTCCCCGATGGCTGGCTGAAGGCGACCACCGAGTCGCCGCGCACCGCGATATGTTGGGCCGCGCGGGAGAGGGTGAGCAGGCCGCCACCGCGGAGCGAGGTGTCATAACCGAAGATCGTGGAGCCCCGTAGCACGACCGGCGATCCGTCGGTCTCAAAGGCGATTGCGTCAAACCGGGTACCGACCGAGCCGACATAGGTGAGGTCGGTGGTGGAGTAGACCACTCCGGAATTGTCGAAAACGCGTGCGGAATCGGGGCTGATCGAGATGCGGGAGCCGACCACGTAGTTGCCATGATAGGGACCGTCGGTCGGCCGGCCGAAAGTACCGTCGGCGTTGAGCGGGGTGGATCCGATGTCAGCCGGCGAGATGCCTGTGGACACGGTGAACGCCTTGCTGTGCACCGTGTCGATCGAGAGGCCGGCGCCGATGTAGTACGACGTTTCGGACCATTGTGGCGTGGCCGGGCTGGCCAGGTCGATGCTGCCGATCCTGCGGTATCCCCATCCGCCCGACGGCGAGGTGGCAATGAAGTACAGTCTTCCCCCACCCACGGCCAGTTCCGACAGGTCGCTGTCGAGCGTTGCGAGCGGCGTCTCCGCGCCCGTAGCCGGGTTGATCCGGGAGATCGAGCGATAGAATGCCACGATCGGCGTGCCGTTTTCGGTGATCGCCATGGCGACGGGAGCGCGGGGCAGTTGGATCGCTCCCAGCCAGGCTTCCGTTGCCAGGTCGAACCGCTCGATGCGCGCGGGGTTTTCGAAGAGGAAGTAGGCGACGCCTCCGGCCGTCAGGGCCTGCCGCCATCCGCCCAGCGGGACGGAGTCGGTCGTCATCACCGTGACGAGCGCAGTCGTGCTCGTGGTCGAGCCAGCCGCATTGGATGCCACGACGAAGTACTCGCCTGCATGCGCCAAGGTAACGGGATTGACCGAGTACGATGTTCCAGTCGCGCCGGGAAGCTCGACCCCGTCCTTATACCATTGATACGTGATTCCAGTGTTCGGCCAGGGCGTGTAGATGGAGAACGACAGATAACTGCCGATGGCCACCATCGAGTTCGACAGCGTCATGGCTGGAGGTGGGGGCACGGGATTGACGGTGATCGTGGCCGCATTCGAGGTCGCGCTCCCTGCGATATTGGAGACGGTGACAGTGTAGCTGCCGGCATCCGCGGCGGTGACCGCGGCAATGGAGTAGTAGGACGAGTTCGCTCCCGGGATGGCCACGCCGTCGTGCGACCACTGGTAGGTCAGTGTCTGCATGCTGGAGGCACCGCAGTACAGTGAACAGGACTGGCCGAGGATGATGCTCGCGCTGGTCGGGTGGCTCGTGATGACGGGAGGCTTCGCCGGCGTGACCGTGACTACGCATCCTGAACTCGTCGCCTTGCCGGCGAAGTTCGTCGCGACCAGGCGGTAGGTGCCGGACTGGGAGGTTGTGACGCCTGAGAGTGACAGGTAACTGTTCGTGGCCCCGGGGATGTCGACCCCGTCGAGCGTCCACTGGTAGGCTATCCCCGTGTTGCTCGTGGCCCAGGCGCTGATGGAGATCGAGCCGCCCTCTTCGACCGTGTAGGTGGCCGGTGGATTTCCCTGAATCACGGGTGGCGTTGCCGCAGTCACCGTGAGCACCGCCTCGTTGCTCGTCACGGAGCCCCCATCATTGGTGAATCGCAGCCGGTACTTTCCGGCGTCGCTGGTCCGCACCGGCGAGAACTGTATCCAGTTCTGAGTCGCTCCGGCGATATCCACGCCGTCTTTCAGCCATTGGTAGGTCATGGGCTCGGAACCAGATGCCATGCCTGAGAGCGTGACGTTGTTGCCCTCGGTGGCGGATCCGCCCCAGGGGTGTTGTGTGATCGTTGGCGGCGTGGCCGGGTTGCCCGAGCCGCGGCCGTAGCGGGCGCTCACGCCGTCCTTGTCGTCCTGCTGGACGGAGTCGATGTCCGAGACATACGAGTTCATCAACGCCGTGACCCACTGGCTGTTCTCGTCGGGATGATCCAGGCCGAGGACGTGGCCGAACTCGTGGGCGAGGACGCGCCGCAGGTCGGTCTTGGTGTACTGGAGCGGCCCGCGGTAGGAGTTCCACGATTCCGCGGTGTTCACGACCACATCCATCTCGATCGGGCCGGATGCGACGGCCCGGCCGAGCGTGACGGCGAGCACGCCATCGCCGAAGGCGCTGCCATAGACATTGGCGGAGAAGAAGACGTTGTTCTTTCCGTTGGTCTTGGACTTGGAGGCGCCGGAGTTGTTGACGTAACCGAACTGCACACGGCTCATCGATGGATTCCACGACTGCAGCGCCTGGATCGCGGTCGAGTTCGGGGTCGTGCCGTCCGTGTAGGTCGGTGATGCGCCCAGCTGCAGCTCCAATGTGACGGTGCCGTTGGGCCAGGCGGGCAAGTCCTCGATGTAGACAAACGCGTGGAGGCGGGCGTACCAGCCCGCGAGCAACAACACCAGGGCAAGGAGGCCGCGGAGATTCATTGTGCGCCTCCCTTGTCCGAGGTGCCCACGTCGGTGCGTCCGAGGCGCCGCGCAGTCTCGCGGATGGCGTCGGCAAATTCCTCGGGCGAATAGGTGTCGGCGGTGAGGGCCATGGCGAGGGCCTCGCCGGTGGGCGGACGGCCGAGCGGCGCGGAGATCTGGTCGAGCGCGAGCAGGGGCGTGCCGTCAGCGCGCGCCATCAGCCGGCTGCCGTCGTCGCGACGGGCGACCAGGTAACGCCCGTACATCATGCGCACGAGCGGCGTGACCGCGCCGCGTTCGCGCGAGACGAAGAGGACGTCCTCGTGGCCGGGGGCGAAGCGCGTCTGCCCGGCGACGATCATGCGCTCGCCGTCGAGCTCGCCGCCGAGGAACTCGAGGTCGATTGAGGCGGCGGCGTCGCCGACGATGCGCTCATCGACCGCGAAGGTGACCACCGTGACGATGCGGCGCTCGTCGCCGGTGCCGCGCCATTCGCAGCGCGTGTCCGTCACGCGGGTACGCACGACCGACTCGGAGTGCTCGACGAGTTCGTCGAACGAGGGCGGGATCACGGTCGTGGCCGCAGCCACGACACAGAAACACAAGGCCGCGGCCACAGCCGGGACCAGACGCATGGGGTTCATGCGCGGGAGACTGCCTTGTCGCCCGTCCGCTCGCAAGCCCGAGAACACCCGAGTGGGTGCCTGGGCCAAGCCATGCGCAGCCCGCGCCACGAGAGGCTGATCCGGCGCCCTGGCGGGCGCAGCGGAGCGCGGCGCCGGACCGGCGGCGGCGCGCGTCGATCCGCCGAACGGCGGTCGCCGGCTGCGGGGAGCGCCCTTCGGGTGACCGGGCCTACAGGGCGTGGATCGCGCTCTTGGACACGGCCAGGCCGGCTTCCTTCACGGCCTCACTCATGGTCGGATGCGCGTGAATGGTGCGGCCGAGGTCCTCAGCGCTGCCGCCGTATTCCATGTGCGTGACGACTTCGCTGATCAGCTCGCCCGCGCCCCGGCCGAGGATCTGCGCGCCGAGGATCCTGTCCGTCTTCGCGTCGGCGATGATCTTCACGAAACCTTCGGTCGCGTCGGCCGCGATGGCGCGGCCGTTGGCGGCGAAGTTGAATTTGCCGACCTTCACCGCGAGGCCCTTCGCCTTCGCGGCTTCCTCGCCGAGACCGACGGAGGCGGCCTCCGGGTCGGTGTAGATGATGCCCGGGACGAGGTCCCAGTTGATGTGGCCCGCCTTGCCCGCGATCCACTCGGCCACGGCCACGCCGTCCTCCTCGGCTTTGTGCGCGAGCATCGGGCCGGCGACGACGTCGCCGATCGCCCAGATACCGGGCACGTTGGTGCGGAGGTGGGAGTCGACTTTCACGCGCCGCTTCTCGTCGAGGGCGACACCGGTCTGGTCGAGGCCGAGGCCGTCGGTGAACGGACGCCGCCCCACGGAGACGAGCACCTTGTCGGCAGGGAACTCGAGCTTGGCGCCGTCGCGTTCGGCCGTGAGCACGCCGCCGGCGAAGCCCGTGACCTTCGCGCCCGTCTCGATCTTCAGGCCCTGCTTCTGCAGCGCGCGGCTGAAGAGGCGCACGATATCGTCGTCAAACCCGGCTGCGATCTTGGGGAGAAACTCCACCACCGTCACCTCGCTGCCGAGGCGCGCCCAGACCGAGCCGAGCTCGAGCCCGAT
>JACSRI010000116.1 GCA_014879845.1 Opitutaceae bacterium | reverse complement strand
GCCCTCGCGCTCGCCGACGGCGCGGTCGAGGCGTCTCCATTCTCCGGCGACGCCGTGGAGGCGGCGCGCAACGCCGGGGCCAACGAGTTCTTCACCGCGCCGGGGCGCCTGATCATCCTCGCGGTGCTCGATGAGCGCGACCGCTTCTTCGCCGAGCTCGAGCGTCTGCTCAACGTGCCGGCGGCAGTCGACCCGCGTTACCTAGCGATGGATCCGACCTTCGCCGTGCTGCGCGACGATGCGCGCTTTGACCGCATCCTCGCCCGGGTGCAGGTCCCGATCACGCTGCCCGATTCGCCCGCCCCGGGCGAGTAGGCTGGCCCGTCGCGCTTTTCAACCTCCGGCGACCGTATCGGATCCCTGGATCAGTTCGCGCGCGAGCTCGTCGAGTCGGAGGATCGCATCGACCATCTCGTCCTCGCACGATTCGCCGATGGTCGCCTCGCCGCCGGCGGTACGCTCGAGCAACGAAACCGCGGCCGCACCCTCGGGATGGCCGCGCAACCACGCGAGCACCTTGGGCACGAGAGCCAGGCCGCGCAGGAAACCGGCGCAGCAGCGGCGCGCGAATCGCTCGCGGTCCGCATCACCCACTTCAGGCAGGCCGATGTCATAAGCCCCGTCCTCGAGGTCGCGCGCGATCTGCTCGCGCAGCGCAAGGATGGCGGCCGTGATCGCCTCGGCCTCGGCGGCGTCGCGGAAGGCCGGGATCGCCGACTCGCCGCCCCAGAATGCCACGGGCCAGGCCGCGGGCTCCACGGCGTCGGGCAGAAGGCATGTGCCGGTGAGAAACCCATACGCCTCGTGGCCGCTGTAGGCCCGATCCGGACAGCGCCCGTCCTCGATGAAGCGATAGAGCGGCTCGATGACCTCGTCCTCCCGGGCCTCCTCGTCGGCCGGGTCGACGAAGTCGAACCCGTCGGCGCCGAGACGCGCGGTGAGGACAGCGAGCACGCGATTGATGCGCGCCTCGTCGTCGTCGGGCCCGGCCATGAAGCACGGGCGGCCGCCGCGACCGAAGGTGAAGACGCGCGTGCAGTCGGTTGCCTTGAGTGGACCGAACACCTTGCGCGCCTTGCGGTAGTCGCGGTGCGGGAGAAAGCCCAGCGATTGCGCGTAGGCGACCGCGCCTTCGACGAGCGCGCGCACGCAGGCCGGCTCGACCTCTTCGCGCATGTCGGCCGGAAGCTGGTCGTCGAGGAAGGCCTGGACCTCGTCGGCCGGAAGCTCGTCGTAGTACGCGTCCTTCACGCCGAGGCACCAGGCGTCGACGAGAAACGCGCCGAGTTCGCACCAGCCCCCGGTGCGCTCGCGCACGAGGATGGCCCAGGCCATGCCGTGCTCGTCGAGATCCCTGCCGATCCAGCCCTTGAAGGTTTGCGCCATCGTCGCGCCACGCACGCCGATGCCGCGACGCACGGCAAGACAACAACAGCGCACGGCCGCGGCGAGGTGTAGCGGGACGTGATGGCAGGCGTCTGCCTGTAGGCCGCGTGACCCCTCGCGGCGCGCCGGTTCGGTGACCCGGCCTCCAGTCACGACACACCTCCTCGCGCAAGGTCGAGCCGTGGGGCTGGCCTCCGACGTGTCTTCGCCGCGTCTGGCAAACGCGACTACACCGACGGCTTCACGGGACCGGAAAACAAAGCCGCCGTCCGGCAAACCGGACGGCGGCGGCAAGAAGGTCGGAACTGAAAGCGCGAGGCGCGCCCTCAGGCCGTGGCCATGGCGGACTCGAGCTTGGCGTGGAAGGTCCAATCCTTCGACTCGTCGAACGTGCGCGCGGCGGCGGCGAGTTCGCTCGTGCCGAGGAGCACGCAGCGCATGCCCAGGTCCTCGCACTTGCGCGTGGCGCTGATGAGGAACTTGAGGATCTCCACAGTGAAGGTCTTGACGGCCGTGAGGTCGAAGACGGCGAGGCCCAGGCCGGAGTCGGCCGCCTCGGTGACCTTCTCCATCACCTGCGCCATCGCGACATCGAGCTGCGCGGAAGTCATCTCCTCGGAGATGCGCACGAGCATGTGGTCCTTGGTCAGCTCGGCGGCGCGGAACACGCCCTCGAGCTTGAGCGCGCGGCGGAGCTTGGCCTCGAGGTCGGCGGCGTCGATCGGTTTGGAGGATACACCGGCAAAGCCGGACTCCTGCGCGCGCTGGATGTCCTCGGAGGCCGTCTTCACGGCGAGCCCGACGAACGGAGTCGCCGCGAGCGCGGGACGGCCGCGGAAGCTGCGAAGCAGGTCGATGGCGGCGCCCTCGGGCAGCGAGAGGCTGACCACGACGGCGGCGGGCGGCGTCTTCTCCGCGGCCTGGAAGGCCTCGGCCGACGTCGTGAAATGTTTCCAGGTCCACGCGCTGTTCTTCACCGTCTCGGTCACGGCCTGCACGATGGCGGGCTTGTCCTCGACGATGAAGACCGTGCGGCCGGTGGGCGCGCCACCCGCGGCAGGCGCGGCGGCTCCGGCGGCGGCAGCCGGGGTGAGCGTCATGATGCGCGAGAGTTTCTCGACGAGCACCTGCTCGGTGAAGGGCTTCACGATGTAGTCGCGCACGCCGATCTTCGCGATCTTGAGGATGTTCTCACGGCCGGCCTCGGCGGTGAGCATCATCACGGGGATCTGCTTGAGCTCGGGATCGGCCTTGAGGCGCGTGAGCATCTCCACGCCGTCCATCACGGGCATGGTGACGTCGAGGAGGATGAGGTCGGGCTTCTCGGCGCGGGCGACGGCGAGCCCCTCCTCGCCATTCTGCGCTTCGCACACGATCATGTCGTACGGCTTCATCGCCTTGCGGACGATGAGGCGCACGGTCTTCGAGTCATCAACGGAGAGGATCTTCTTCGGCATCGGGAGTCTTTTTAGAGGGTGGTGTGCGACGGATCGATGAGCACGTCGGCGAGGAAGCGCTGGTCGGTCGTCTCAAATTCGAAAACACTGCGGAGGGCGTTGGCGACGGGCTGCACCTTGAAGTGCGAGCCGCGCAGGATCGACGGGATCGTCAGGTGGCAATCCAGGCCGCGGTCGCAGAGCTGGTTCTTGAACGTGCCCACGATCATGTTGGTGAGTTCGCCGATGGCATCGTTGACTGTCTCGGCATCGCCGTCGCCGAGGTCGGACGGCTCCAGGCCGAGCATATCACACGCGAGCCGGGTCGCGAGTTTCTCGGGCAGATAGAGGTAGATGACGCCGTTGATCTTGCCGATGAAACCGACCGTGCCGACGACGACCGAGATGTCGGTGCCTTCGAGGTCCGGGGCATGGGAGTGATCGCGCGTCGACACGAATTGGCGGATGAGATTCGCCTTCCGTCGAACCATGGTACCAAAGACCTTCTCGACGGCATCGATCATCATCTCCGCAAGCAAGGCCTCGGGAGCGGCCGGTAGCGCTGTATCGGACATAGTAACGGCATGTATCGTCACCTAGGCAGAATTATTCAGTGCGGAATTGGCGCCGATTTCGGAGTGGGATTGCATGCCCCGCCCCTCTGAATCAGGCTGAAATCCTCCCCGTCCCGGCCGATCAATCATTTACAGAACCATGGCCACTGCCGACGAACCGCTCCCGAGGATTCTACTGCTGGACGATGACGAGATCATCCTGCTCGCGATCAAGGAGACTCTCAGCCGGGAACACTACGAGCTGGCGGTGTTTTCCAGCGCCAAGGCCGCCCTGGCCGCGGTGGAAAAGACCCCATTCTCGGTGATCATCTCCGACCAGCGCATGCCGGAGATGAGCGGCCTGGACTTCCTCGCGGCCTGCAAGCAGCACCAGCCCCACGCCTCGCGCATCCTCATCACGGGTGTGCTCACGCTCAACACCGTGATCGAGGCGGTCAACCGCGGGGAGATCTTCCGCTTTCTCGCCAAGCCCTGGATCCGCGAGGAACTGCTCGCGACCGTGCGCAACGGCGTCCACCGCTTCCAGTTGCTCGAGCAAAACGAGCGCCTGCGCCGCGACACGCTCGAGCTCAATGAAAAGCTCGTCGCCGCCAACCACCTCCTCGAGGACCGCCTCAAGGAGCTCTCGGCGGGCAAGACCGCCCTGGACCACGCCCACGAGGCACTGCGCCGCAACTTCGAGCACTCGCTCGAGCTGTGCTATCGCCTGATCGAGACGTTCCACCCCGTGCTCGGCCGCCAGACCAAGGCGGTGACGACGATCTGTCACCAGATGGCTGATATCGGGCCGTTTACCGCCGAGGAGAAACACGTGCTCACGGCGAGCGCGTGGCTCAACAACATCGGCATGATCGGCCTGCCGCGCGGCCTCGTCACGCGCTCGCTCAACGATCCCGACGGGCTGTCCTCGTCCGAGCAGGACCTGCTGCGCCATCACCCGATCTACGGCCAGACGCTCGCCTCGTTCGTCGACGAGCTGCGCGATGTCGGCGAGACGATCCGCGCGCACCACGAGCGCTTCGACGGCCGCGGTTATCCCGATGGCATCGCCGGCGAGGACATCCCGCGGCCGGCGCGCTACCTCGCGGTCGCCGTCGCGTTTGTCGAGAGCAGCCACCCACGCGACCAGGCACTCGATACGATCCTGCAGGAATCCGGCCGTGCCTTCGATCCCGAGGCCGTGCGGCTCTTCCTGAAGGTGTCGCACTCGATGAATCTCCCGCGCAAGGTGCGCGAGGTGACGCTGCTCGAGTTGAGTCCCGGCCAGGTCCTCGCCTCCGGCATCTACAGCCCATCGGGCCTGCTGCTCATACCCGAGGATCGCGCGCTCGACGATTCGCTCATCCGCAAAATCAAGGAACACAACGCCGTCACGCCGATCACGCAGCGCCTGCTCGTGTATCTGCGCGACGCGTGAGCGATGTGCGCGCACGGCTCCCTCAGGGAGCCCACGCGCGCGCCGTCGGGCGATCCCCCATTTGCGTGAACTTCGCGCCACGGCGGGTTGCACGCGCGCCGAAGCGCGGTTCGTTGCAGCGTAACAAATTCGCTCAAAATCACCCCGGGGGCGAAAGTTGATCCTCTCGAGTCCGATGGAGAAACCCGGCAAGGACCGCCCGAGAACACACCTGGGGCGGTGGTGCCAGCAGACCCTTTACCGCTCATGAAAATTCTCGTTGTCGACGACGATCCCGCGATCCGTTTCCTCCTGCTCACCGTGTTCGGTGACAAGCACGAGGTCTCGCTCCTCTGCGACGGGCACAACGCGATCAGCGTGCTCTCCGACCCCAACCACGGCTTCGACTTCGTGATCATCGACTGGAAGATGCCGCGCCTCTCGGGCGAGAAGGTCCTGGAGTTCCTCGCCGACTGGTCGAACATCAAGACGAAGTTCATCCTGATCTCCGGCTACCAGTTCGAGAAGGACACGATGCGCTTCCCCAACCTGGTCGCGTGCCTGTCCAAGCCCTTCAGCGTGAAAGATCTCGTCGCGCTCGTGGAAAAGGGCGTCGGCGCCAAGACGCAACCCGCGGCCGCGCACTGATCCGCGCCGAGAAGCAGACCGCCCATCCACGCGGCGATCACCCTGGGGTGATCGCCGCGTGTGTTTTTCGGCACCACGGGCCGCACACCCGCCCCGCGAATCCTCCGGGCCGGGTGGCACGGCAGGTTTTTGACATTCCGTTTAAACTCATCGACGCCACAGTCGATTTGCGATTACACGAATCGCTGTATCGCCGGCTCCCGATGAAAACGTCCACCGCGACACCCCGACCCAGCCGGAAGCCGACGCCCACGGCCCCCGCCCCGAGCATGCTCGACGCGATTCCCTTTCCGGCCCTTCTCGCCAGCGCCGACGGCACCATCCTGGCCGCCAACGCCACTCTGATCACCCTCTGTGGGTGGACGGCGGATACGGCGGCCCAGCGTCCGCTCGCGGCCCTCGTGCCCGCCGAGGTCGCCCAGGCGCTGCTCGCGCCCGCGGGTTGCCCGGGCCTGCCCGGCGTACTCGCCGCCGCCGACGGCCGGGCCATCCCGGTGGAGTGGCTCTCCCGTCCCGTGGCCGGCGAAGGACGGTACCTCGTGTGCGCGCGCGACTGCACGCGCGAGCGCCAGCTCGAGGACTACATCGCGGCGAACCAGTGCTTCGAGGTGTCCGCCGCGATGTCGGGCGGCCTGGCCCACGACTTCAACAACGTGCTCGCCGCGATCCTCGGCCTCGCCGAGCTGATCAGCCTGCGCCTTCCCGAGGACAGCCCGTTGCAGGGCTTTGCCAAGCGCATCGGCGGCAGCATCGATCGCGCGAAGCTGCTGGTGCGGCGCTTCTCGGGTTTCAGCCGCAAGGGCACGGGCGTGGTGGAGCCGCAGCCGGTGGCGATGATCCTGCAGGAGCTCGACTCCCTGCTCGATGCCTTTCTCCCGGGCAACCTGCCGGTGGAGTTCTCACTCGCGGAGGACACGCCCTGGACCGTGGCCGACCGGCACGCGCTCGAGCAGATCGTGCTCAACATCGCCAACTTCCTGCGCACGCACCTGCGCGCCGACGGCGGCAAGCTGCGCATCCGAGCGCGCGCGGCCGCGCCCGGGGCCGGACCGCTCATCGAGGTGTCGGGCACGGGCGACGGGTTCCTCGGCGCCCGCATCGATGGTCTTTTCCTCCTGGATACACGGCGCACGACCACGGCCTACGAGTCCGGCGCCGGCCTGTTCGTGGCGCGCAAGTTCGCCACGGAATCCGGCGGCACGCTCGAGGTGCGTCGCGACGATTCGCGCACGATCACCTTCGCGCTCACGCTGCCGCGCGCGCCTGACGAGTGAGCGGCGGCGCAGTGCGCCAGCCTGCCTTGCGGCACCTGTGCCGGGCGCCCGGCCCGCTCACGCCGTCGTGCCGTCGCGTGGCGCGTATTTGCCGTAGGCCTTGGCGATCTTCCCGGGGATGACCGGCGCGTAGGCCGTCTTGATCTGCGGCGGGAGCGAGGCGCGCAGCAGGAGCCGCTCGTTTTCCCGGTCGAGCATGAGCAGCTGCATGAGCTTCTTGCGGCCCTCCTGCACGAGCGCCTGCTCCTCCGGCGTGAAGCGCGAGGCGTTCTCGTTGACGCGCCGGAGCTGCTCGAGCGAGGCGTCGAGGCGCGGGAGAAACTCCCGCTTGCGCGCGAGCAGCTCCTCGGACGGCGGCGCGCCGGTGGAGCGCAGCACGCGGTTCTCCTCGAGAAAGAGCGTGTGCAGCTCGCTGCAGATCGCCACGTGGGCGCGGAGGATGTCGGCGGGGGATGGGTCGGGCGTCATGAACCGGCGGAGTTTTCCGCCGTCAATGACTGCAGCTGTTTGCCCGCGTCCTCAATCCAAACCAGATGCGACCGGCGCCAGCGCGCCATGTCCTGCAGCGAGACGAGCGACTCCGGCAGCCTCGCGCCAGGCGCCGGCGCCGTCTCGGGCGCGAGGATCGCATCATACGCCTCGGCCGCCCGCTGCGGCATCTCCATGCGCTCGAAACACAGCCCGATCTGATAGATCGCAGGCCAGCGCCAGGTCGGATCCATGCTCGCGCGGGCGAGCGCCTGGTAGATGGCGAGAGCGCCGAGAAAATCGCCGCGCTCGTAGAAGGTGTTGGCGAGTTCGTTCGCGCACCGGCGCTTCCAGTAGGAAGTGCTGCGCGCGACCTCGGCGTCGCCGGAGACCGGCATCTGCAGCAGGGCGACGACCTCGTCGACGGCTTCCTGCTTGCGGCCCAGCTCCTCGAGCGCCTTGGCCCGCATGTAGCGCACCTCGGCCAGGTGCGGACTCTCCGGACTGCCCGCGACGAAGGCGGCCAGCGCCTTCTCGGCGGCAAGCCACTGCTTGAGCGTGAATTGCATCTGCGCGGCGCGCAGGAGCACGCGCTCCCGATCGGCCGGCTCGAGTTCGAGCAGCTGCAGGCGCGAGTAATATTTCTCCGCCTCGGCGAGATTGCCCTGGACGGCATATGTCTCCGCAATCTCGAGACGCGCCTTCATGGCGAGCCGGCGATACTGCGGGATGTCCTCGTCGCTCACGCGCAGCGTGCTGTTGAGCACCTGGAAGAACCGCGCCGTGGCCATGGAATAGACCCCGAGATCGCGATAGATCGCGCCGAGTTCGAGGAGCACCTGCGGCACCTCGCGGTCACTTGGGTAGGTCTTGATGTACTTCTCGAGCACGGCGGCTGCCTTGGTGAGTTGGTCGGCACCGCGGTAGAGGCCGGCCATCTCGAGCACGAGACCGCGCTTGCTCTCGACCGGAACGTTGGCCGTGAGAGCACGGGTGAAGGCCTTTTCCGCGGCGGCGTAGTCACCGGCCTGCCAGAAACGCCGGGCCGACTCGGCCGCGTCGTCGACCGCGTCCGATCGGGCGTGGCCCGCGGTGGCGGCCACCGCACCGTGGCTCGCCTCGATCGGGAGGTGCGCGGGCGCCGCGTCGTGTGACGCGTGCGCATCGGGCGTGGGAGCCAGGGCTGCCGCGTGGGCGGGCGCCGCCTGAACCGGCGTCGGCACAGGCTCGGCAGGCACCTCGTCGGTGGAGGCGACAGGCGCGCCGGCTTCCGCATGGGCGACGGGCTCCTCCGGCTCCGCTAGGGGTTGATCCGCGGTCGCGCCAGCTTCGGTGTCGATTGCCTCAGTCACTTTGTCCGTCGTCGGAGTCGGCGTGGAGGGCGCTTCGACCGCGGGAGCATCCTGGACATGGACGATCGAGACATTGCCACGGCCTGCGTGCGCCTCAGCCGGAGTGTCCGTCGACACCGGTTCGACGGTGGGCGCACCGTCCTCGCCGCGGGAGACCGCGCCGGCCAGGACGATGGCGAAGAGCGCGACGCAGGCCGCGCGGGCCATGAGTCGTATACGCGGTGTGTCGAACACGCGCGGCACCGCCGAGTAGAAGAGGTGGAGCAGGATCATGGCGCGGTCGCCACCGGCACGGAATCCGTCGATCGCTGCTGCGGCACGGCCGGGCGGAACTGACCGGGCACGGAACCGCGGTCGGTCGAGGTCTGATCCAGCGAGCGCAAGACGAGGTCGGTGGTCAGGATCGCCTCGCCCATACCATAGAGAAGCGGGCGATGAATGATTTGCGGCTCGCGATATTGCTGCGCGTCAGCCGAGGCGGCGGTCGTCGTGACCGCCGCGGACTCGGGAGCCACCACAGACGGCACGACCGGCACACCCGCGTCGTGCTGGGCCAGCAGTTCGTCGCGCCGGATGGCGAGATCGGGGTCGGGCGCGAGGGCGATCGAGAGCGCGGCCTCGTCGGTCGGCGACATCCGCTCGGGCCAGGTGCGCGGCGACGAGAAACGCAACGGGATCGATCCGCCGGAAGCGAGATACGACGATCCACGCGCGTTCGGCTCGGGCGGCGGTGGCGGCTTGGACTTGGCCACAGCCGACTCGACGGACTGACGCGCGGCGGATTCCTTGCGCCACGGCAGGAAGTTGAGGTTGAAATGGATCGGGCCCGACGCGGGCTCGGTGGCGTCCACGCTCTTGGTCGAGGTCGCGGCCTGGGCACTCTGCGCGGGCACGGACTTCGACGCCGGTCCCTGCTTGGGGGCCGCGTGAGACTGTGGGGAAAGAATCACGACAAGGAGAGAGATGAAGATGAGCGCAGGCAGTCCGGCACGGCACAGCGTTTGCCCCGGATCCTTCCGTGTATGGCGACGGACCACCTTTTCCCTCCTTGGAAAAGTCATCACTCCCCCTCCTTCGGCGTCGACCGAACCGGGTAAAACACCCGGGCCGCGAACAGCGTAAAACAAACGTCAAAACCCGTCGCGACGCCTCCGCAGCGTCACGACGGGTTCAGCAGTCGCGCCGTCTCCGGAGAGTCAGCCGTCGATACCCGAGCGGGCACTCGAGGGCGTGCCCGCATCGACCGCGACCTGCGACGGCCGACCGGTGCCGTGCGCGAGAAATACCACGCGTTCATCGCGGTGCGACATCGTGACCTCGGTCGGCGCACCGGTCGTGCGGCCGATCCAGTCCATCGCCGCCGCGACCATGAGGCGCGCATAGCCCGCAAGATCGGAGGACTCGTCCTCGTTCGTCACCGAGACGCTCCAGAGCGCAGCGGACTCGCCGGAGCGTCGACCGGCGCCGGAACGGGACGGGTGCGCCGTGAGGCGCAGGTATTTGGGATGCACGGTCACGACCTGCACGATCTCACGCTCACCGATCTTGCGCGGCATCGAGGCGGCCGAGCCGCCGTCGCGCCGCAACTCGCCGTTGCGCGAGACCGGTGGCGAGCCCTCGGCGTAGACCGGAGCCGTGTGCCTCAACGTCTTCGACCGAGCCGGGCCCTGTCCCAGGTCGACGGTGATCTCAAGGTTCGGAACGACTCCCTCGGGCGCCGCATACAGCCCGCGGCTCGCCAGCGCCGCGCGCACATCGCGCTGCACCTGGGCGCTCAACGCCGGCGACGCGCCCGACGCGGTGAGTCCGGACCCGGGCTTCAGCCGATAGGACGGTGCCGCGACCGGCGCACCGTCGCGGCGCTCGGCCTGCACCGTGAAGCGGGCACCGGTCGTGCAGCCACAGAGGAACCCGGCGACGACGACAGTCGCCACACAGAGGGCGGAGGAGGAACGAAGTGAGGAGGTGGTGTTCATGGTCGGTTTGGTCTGCGCGAAGGGTTGCGTGGACGGGCAGGTGCGTGGGCACCCGGGTGAGGGACGCGAGTCCGGCGCTGCATGCGGCCCCGCGGTTCCAGCAAGCCGAAGGAAACCGATCCGCGGGACCGCATGCAGCCCGGCTCCCTCCCCTGCCGGGAGGAGGACGCCGGTGCCGGCGTTGGCGGATGAAACTTACCATTGCCGTCGGGCTGAGAGAATTTAAACGTCTGCGCCGTCACGATGAAAACGGCTCAAGCAACCCCCGCTCCGACCGACCGGTACTCCACGCTCGAGCTGCGCCACCTCCGCCTCGTCCGCGCCGTCGCCGAGGAACGCGGCCTCACCGGTGCCAGCCAGCGCCTGCATCTCACGCCCTCCGCACTCAGCCACCAGCTGCGCCAGGTCGAGGGCATCGTCGGGCTCCCGCTCTTCCGCCGTGAGCGCAAGGCCATGCGCCTGACCACGGCCGGCGAGATTCTCTTCGAACTCGCCGCGCGCGCCCTCGCGGCGATCGACGACGTCGAGGATCGTCTCGCCCGGCTGCGCGCCGGATCAGGCGGCACGATCCGGCTCTGCGCGCATTGCTACACTGGATACCACTGGCTGCCGGCCGTGATGCATGCCTTTCGCGCCAGCCATCCCGAGGCCGAGGTGCGCGTGGTCGCGGAGGCGACCTACCGCTCCATCGACGCGCTCATGGCGCGCGAGGTCGACCTGGTCATCACCGCGTCGGACATCTCCGACCCGCGCCTGCGCAGACGGCCGGTTCTCCATGACGAGATCTTCCTCGTCGTGGCTCCGACCCATCCACTCGCACGTCGTCGCTCGGTCGAGCCCGTGCACCTCGCTGATGAGCACATCCTGCTCTACGCGCCCACGCCCGAGGAGTCGGGCATCTGCGTGGAGTTTCTCAAGCCCGCCGGCATCTGGCCGCGCCGCTACACGAGCGTGCGGCTGACCGAGGGCATCATCGAGATGGTCAAGGCGGGGCTCGGCATCTCCTTCCTCGCGGAGTGGGCGGCCAAGCCCGAGCTCGACCGCGGCACGCTCGTCGCCGTGCGACTGGGCCGCAGGGGGTTCAAGCGCACCTGGAACGCCATCACCCTGCGCGAGACCGACGCGAGCCCGCTGCTCGAAAGCTTCGTCGATCACCTCGCGGCCACGCTGCAGGCCGGCAAGTCGACCGCGCGAACGAAGCTCGAACTCGCGTCGTAGCAAAAAACCGCTACGTGGCCGGCGGAGCTTTCAGCTTTCAGCTTTCAGCTTTCAGGTTTCCAGCCCTCCAGCGTCCCCTGTTTCGCGCGATACACCTCGAGCAGGTCCTCGATCGTGTGCACATCGAGCGGACCGGCCCGCGAATCCTCGAAGAGAAACGCCTTCTTCTCCGGCGCCCACGGATCGCCGTAGTTCCTCAGCCGATGCGCAGTCTGCGCCCAGGCCGCGTAGGGCACCGAAAGCGCCTCGCCCTTCTCCGCCGCGAGCTCCACCGCACGATCGATCACGGCCGGCTCGCAGAGCGGAAGGTTGATGTTGAAGTTCACGTGCACGTCGCACGGGAAGTTCTCGAGAATGTGCTGAAACACCGGCACCGACGGGATGTTATCCTGCGCGAGCGCATCCGGCCGGCGCAGCACCGTGGCGCCAAAATCGCGCGCCACGCGGGCGATCAATTCGCTCTCCGTCGACACCACGATCTCATTCACGAGCCGCGCGCCGCGCAGGATCTCGATGCCGAGCCCCACGAGGGGTTTCCCGCGGAACGGCAGCAGATTCTTGTAGGGCAGGCGCTTGCTCCCGAGACGCGCGATGATCGATCCGACGACGTGCATGGTGCCAGCCTCGCTCAACCCTCGCGGTCCAGCCAATCGACAAATGCCCGGAGACCATCGCGCAGCGGAACCCGCGGCTGATAGCCGAGCAGCTCGCGCGCCTTCGTCAGGTCGGCCCAGGTCTGCGGCACGTCGCCCGGCTGCTCGGGCTGGCGGTCGAGGATCGCCCGACGCCCGAGCGCCGACTCGAGTTCGCGCACCAGTTCGGCCAGCGAGACCGGCTCGTTGTGGCCGAGGTTGATCACCTCGTAGGCGGAGCGCGTGTAGCCGAGCGCCGCCACGATGCCGTCGACGATGTCGCTGACGAATGTGTAGTCGCGGCGCGTCGAACCGTCGCCGAAGAACGGCACCGGCTGACCGGCGCGAATCAACCGCGCGAACTTGTGGATCGCGAGATCCGGCCGTTGCCTCGGCCCATAGACGGTGAAGAAGCGTAAGGCGACAAACCGGATACCGTGCAGGTGCGAGTAGACGTGCCCCATAAGCTCAGCGCTGACCTTGTTGCTCGCATACGGGCTGATCGGGCGCAGCACGGTGTCGTCCTCACGCCAAGGCACGTTCGGGCTGATCCCGTAGACGCTCGACGAGCTGCCGAAGACAAACTGCGGCACGCGCAGGCGGCGCGCGAGCTCGAGGAGATTCTGCGTGCCCGCGACATTGACCTCCTGATACCCGACCGGATCCGCCATCGAGGGCCGCACCCCGGCCTTGGCGGCGAGGTGGACGATGGCGTCGAGGCGCACGCCCGCGCGATCGATCGCCGCGGACAGGGCACCGTTGTCCCGCAAGTCGATCTCCCACAGCTCGAAATGCGGATGCGCCCGCGGCCCGGCGATATTCCGCTCCTTGACCGCGCGCGGGTAGAACGAATCAAAACAATCGATACCGATCACGCGATGTCCGCCGGCCAGCAGTCGCTCGACGAGATGGGAACCGATGAAGCCGGCGGCGCCGGTGAGGAGGAATAGGGCCATGGGACAGGATGTCCGAGAGGTCTGCGCCGAACGAAACCGCCGTGCGACCCAAATCAATACTCTGACCGGCTCGCCTGACGCCGGAGGGGATGCGTGGTGATCCGACCGGCGCCCGGATCCTCGAGATTCATCCGCGCATCCAGGTAACCCGGGAAGCGTTGCAGCGCCTGCTCCCAGCATCCGCGCGCCTCCTCCGCCCGGCCGGCGCGTGCGAAGACGACGCCGAGATTATTGTCTCCCTCGGCCGTCACCTCGAGCGAGCGCGCCGCCCGCAGTTCGACGATCGCTTCTTCGTCGCGGCCACCAAGGAGCGCCAGACAAGTCCCTCGCTGAAAGGCACGGCGCCATCCCTCGCGAAAAGGCCACGGGCCATCCGGCTCGAGGATCTCGCGCGGATCAGCCGCGGCGGGAGACGCCTCCTCGAGGAATCGAAGCGCTGCACCGGGCTCCTCACGGAATAACGCCATGGATACAAGCACCCACGCTGCCACCCGGTCCGCCTCGCCCGCCGCGCGGCACCAGGCGCGAACACGCGCATACTCGTGCTTCTTGAGAGCCGCGGCCAGCGACGCACGCTGCCGGGCGAGATGGCGCGAAACGCTTCCGGAGTACGCGTACATCCGGTAGCCCACGTCGTCGCCGTAAGCAAAGACCGCTCCCCGTGCGATCACACGCAGCAACAAATCAAAGCTCTCCACGCCGTAGACCTCCGGATCGTAGCCGCCGGCCGCACGCAATGTAGCGACACGAAACCCCACCTGCGTGTCACCGGGGAGATGATTCCGCTCAAAGAGTCGCGCCGGATTCCGCTCCCGCCGGACAAACGACGGCACATCGAGCCGCCGCAAGCTGCGCCCACTCGCGCCGTCGACAAGATCTATCGACTCACAAAACACATCGGCACCGCCCCCGAGCGCCGCGAGGATGCGCGCGGCACGGCCCGGGACCCACGCGTCGTCGGCATCGAGCCAGGCCGCGTATTCAGTTTCACATACCTCCAGACCCATCTGCCGCGCGCGGGGAATACCGCCGGGCGCAGGCACGGCGACCACGCGCAGTCTGTCCCCTGCCGCCTGTCGAGCGATCGCGACAGTCGCATCGCGACAGCCATCATCCACCAGCAGCAGCCGACAATCCACCTCTGGCAACACCGAGACGATCGCACGTTCTATCGTCGACGCGGCGTCCCGCGCACAAAGGATGATGGTGAGGTTCATGGACTGCAGGAAATCAGCGGCGGGATGGGCACACCGCGCTGCACTGCGAGGTCGGCGATTTTCCGGGCCATCTCGCCCGAGAACTGCATCGAGCCGAGGGCGATCGCGCACTCACCGTGCGCAAGCAGGCTCTCCGGTGCCGAACAAACGAGCCCACGATAGATCCACCCCGATCGGGCGGGATCGGAATCGGCCAGCGCGACCACCGCGAGTCCCGCGTTGAGACACGCATCGACCACCTTCCTCCCGAACATGCCGGCGCCGAACACGGCCACCGGCCGGCCCGACTCCTCAAGTCGCGCGACGATCGCCGTCACCGCGACACCCGTGATATCCGGAGCGATCGCCGTCGGGTCGGGCGGAGGAAGCGCCCACAATTCACCAATGATCGCCTCCAGTCGGGCGAAGTGCGCTTCAGGCGAAAAACGCGTCCGCACAGTCTCACGCGCCGCCGCGCCGAGACGCACGGTCTGTTCGCGGTCGGCGGCGAGTTCGCGAAGGACCGCGGTCATCGCATCGATGTCGCCCTGCGGCACGACACGCGCATTGACCCGATCCTCGAGCAACTCAGGCAACCCCGACTCGACAGCCATCACGACGGGGCAGACGCCAGCCGCCATGGCTTCGAGCAGGGCCAGGGGCATGCCTTCATAGGCAGAGGTGAGCACGCACACATCGTGCATGCGCCAGATGTCGGCCACACCAGCGCCATCGAGCACGCCGGCCAGGGTGACGCGTTGCTGGACGATCTCGCCCGCCCGCTGCAGCCGCTCCTCAAAGTCGGCACGCGCCGGCCCGTCGCCGGCCACGGTCGCCGAGAACTCGATACCCGCAGCTGTCAGGCGCTCCAGCACGGTGGCGAGGCGCGATACGCGTTTCTGCGGCTCCTCAAGCCGGCCAACGTAGGCCAGACGCAACGGCCTGGCCCGTGTCGGCTTGCGGGCGAGAACTTCAGCCAACTCGATCGGGTACGGCAGTTCGTAAACGCTCCCGTCCCTGCTGCCGATCCGCCTTCGCAGCCCCTCGGCACACCGCCGACTGACTCCGATCCAAATGGGCGCGACCGCAAGGTAGCGCTCGGCCAGCGCGTACTGCGTCTCCATGTCACTGTGAACGATGCCGAGGACACGGATCAGGCTGCGCTCGGAGGCTGACATGCCCGCTAGTACCATCCGCGTCGCCTCCCAAGGTGTGTCTCCCGTATTCGGTGCGACTACAACTGGACCCTGATGCTGACCGACGATCGCCGCAAGATGTCGGGAAACCCTGATTGGGTCGTGACTCTCCGATGCCCGAACGCAATGGAGCGCCTTCATGGTGTCCGGGACCACGATCGATGACGGCCGTTCGGCATTGAGGAGCATCATTCGGCTGCCCCTGACACGGCGCAGAATCGTACCGCCGTAGGTGGTCACGCCGCTCGGCGCCTCGCCATCCTGTCCTACGTAGAGAAGCACGTGCAGATTCTCCGCCGTCTACCGGCCGGCTATGATCTCGTGTCCGAGCACTTTGATCCGTTCGCTCACAATGCCAAGGTTTCGCAACTGCGCCACCATCTCAGAGGCATGGACGCTCGCGACGAATACGGTCGCATCGGGCCAAGTGAGTACCCGAGAAGCGGGCACGACAGGAATACCGGCCACAAACGAACCGTGTTTGCTTATGTCGTTGTCCGCGTATGCCACGATCTCCCATGCATCGGCCAGAAACCGTCGTGCATTTTCCCCGCCCCGGCCGGCGCCGAAGATCACCGCCCGCTTCGAGGCTGCCGCCGCATGCGCGCCGGGGTCCACCGGCAGTCCGACACCGGGCTTTCGAGTGACGAGGACCTCGATGTACTCAGCATGGATCCCCATCTCATGCAGGTCGAGATGATGCATGGTGGTGAACAGTCCACTTTCGCGATGGATCTGCTCGCAGATGTCGTACCCCCAGCGCATGGTCACCAGGGCTCCCCCGGACGACACCGGGTTTCCATGATACTCCGGTACCCTCAGATGCTCGATACTGCCGTCGGGACGCAGGACGGCACACCGTTCGGTGGGAGCGCACTTGTTGACGAGTGGCGTCGTGAAGACATGCAGACCTCCCGGGGTGAGCGTCCGCGCGATTTCCCGGAACGCACGGTCCGGATGGAATATGTGTTCAAACACATCCTGGGTGACGTGAAGGTCGACCGACTCGTCGGCGAAGGTCATGGCCTCGAGATCCTCGCAACGCCAGCCATCACGCGTCGCGCCGCGCGCCACATCAGGAAAGAACTGGGTCCCCACGTAGCCTGGGCACTCACGCGAGAGACGGACACTCGCGCCGCGCATGACCGGCGACGACTCATGCAGTCGCAGCCGACGCCAGTGCGGGCAAACGGTCCCGAGCACATGCATGAGTGCCCTCTCGCGGGGGATGGACCCACAGCGGGTACACACATACTGGTCCCGCAGCCATGGGCCGCGTATTTCGAACACCGTGTCGTGATCGCAAGCCGGACAGTACCCGTGATGTCTATACATGTGTCTGGGCCCCTGGGGTATTCAGCATCCACAATCGCCGGATGTCATGGACGACATGGCATCTGACAGACCGCATCTCGATTCGCTAGATTGAGCGCAGTTGCCAGCCCATGTCAGGCCTGCGTCCGCCGAACGACATAGAGATCCTGGTGACCCCACCAGTAGGCCATGCGCTCGTCGATCAATGTCGCCTCGTTCAGCCGGGAGACCTGCTTGCGCACGAACTCGGCAGTCACGAGCGTCGTGCCGTACTCCGCAGTATCGAGGTCCTTTTGCTCGCTAGCCGGATGAAACCAGATACCCGACGGAGGAATCTGAGGATCACCGACGAACTTACGACTGCTCGTCCCCATGGTGGTGAATAGAAGGTAGCCGCCGGGCTTGAGCGCAGCATACAGTCGCCCAAGCCATCGGGCCCACGTGCGCTCGGGCATGTGCGAGAAGAAGCTGAGCGCAAAGACCGCGTCAAAAGCGCACGGAAGCTGCAACTCCTCCGGCAGGCTGGCTGACTGCTGGACCTCGACTCCAAGCACATCGCGCAGGAAAGCCACCGCCTCATTGTGAATATCGCATGAGACCACCCGGACCGGAGCCAGGCGGTTCACTAGGTGTCGCGTCAAGCACCCGTAACCGGAAGCGAACTCAAGCAAGCTCGTGCCCCGCGCCCGCGGAAGCTTCAGGTCGTCGAAGAGCAGGCCCGCCAGCTTGTCCGCCGATCCCGCCCCGTCGTGGAAGTAGTAGCGGACGGCATCCCGGGGTTTGTTTGCGTGGTCGGGATGATCTACGATGAACCTGAATATGTGGTCGGCATGATGGACTTCACCCGAGACACGCAACTCCGAGGCATACTGGAGGATGTATGGCTGAAGCGCAGGCCAAGATCGTGGATACTCGCCACACTCTGCTGGAGGCTGCACAGATGCACTCCCGCGTGCGCCGGAGGCAAGCAGCAGCCTCCCGGCGAGGGCGTCGGCATGCACCAACCAGATCCGCTCCTCGGGCAGGCCGAGACCTTTTAACTGTGCCAGGACCTGCTCCACGTGCATCGTCGCCACGACGATCTCCGCAGCAGCCCATTTTCGGATCGCATCGGGAGCTATGACGGGCACGCCACAGAGGCTTCCGCCTATCTTGGCTGGATCGTTGTCGGCAAAGGCGACAACCGTCCAGTCTTCGGGAAGGACCCCCATGGCTCGTCGCCCGCCCATGCTGGCGCCGAACACCACAACCGGAGTCTTCACGGGTGCGGCTGCAGTCGTCGCGCCCGGCCCACTTTCGGCGGTCAACACCGATGGATGCGCGACCTCGATCTTGTGTCGCGCCACCCCCAGTTCCTCGAGCTGTGCGATGATCTCGTCCGCATACATGCTCGCGATGATTACGTGGTCGTAGGCGCGCTCCAGAAGCTCCGCTGGATTGATGACCGGATATCCGCAGAACGACTGCCCGATCTTTGCCGGATCGTTGTCGGCGAACGCGACCACCCGACATTCGGATGGCAGATTATCGAAAGCACGACGGCCTCCATTGCCCGTACCGAAGAGAATCACGTCCAGTTTCCGGTTCGAATCGGGCGCGGTCACCGCAGCGCCAATCAGGATCTGGGTGTCGACGTGTCGAATACGCGAACGTGCCACACCCATGGCGAGAAGCTGCGCCTGCAGCTCGTCAGCGTACATGCTGGCCAGGAAGACGACAGCGTCCTTGTTCTCCTGGACGAGCGCCGGAGAGACCACGCGCACACCCTCGATCAGGGAACCGTGTTTCCCGGTGTCGTTGTCGATGAAGGCAACCACCTCCCACGAGTCGCGCAGCATGCGAAACACCCGCTCGCCTCCCTTGCCCGCACCGAAGATGACCGCCGTCGGCCGCCGGCCGCCGACCAGCGCACTCGTGGAGACACGAAGTCTGCCCGCCTCGGGATGGGCCGCATCGGCTGCGGACGCAGTCGATGCCGAGCGAGCGGCGAGATCGGCCGCGGCCAGCTGCCGCCTGAGGTCCCGGACGGTGTCTTCGCGGGCCTGCACTTCGGCTGAGAGCGCGCGAATCGATCGCTCGCGCGTCGCCAGCAGTTCGACCAGTTCTCCCACCGACCCGTCCCCCGCCAAGTGCTCCCCAAGATGCCGTGCCGAGGCGATCGCCGCGCGCGTTGCCCGCAGATATCGGTCGCCCCACACGACATCCGGCTCGAGGTGGCATCCCTCGGCCCACTCGTTCCAAGCATTCACGAAGACGAGTCGTTCGCCGGCGGGTTGCTCTCTCACGGTATGCTGGAGTGCCGCCGAAAGCCATCGTTCATAGTCGTCCGGGTTGGCCCCGGTGAACACGAGCGCACGGTTCCGGCGACGTGGTGTATTGTCCCACGACGGCGCGACACCGCGGAAACGGCGAAACGGAGGCGGCGGCGCCTCAGCTGCCATCCGCGCAAAACGCGGGTAATCCGCAAGCATGCCCTGGAAGTTGGCGCCGCTTCCGACGAGTGCAGTCACCTCGGTCGGCGCGAGCAGCGAGCGTTCGAGCAGCCCGCCCAGCGGCGGAAACTCCACCGCCGCGTCGAATCCCAAGACCTCGGGAGCCTCCTGCGAGAAAGAGTGCACACGGCAAAGCAGGAGTTCACCCACACCATTTGCGCGCGCGAATTCTCGCCAGGCATCGGTCCACCGCCGCGCTTCCGGAATGCTCTCCGGCCGATAGACGAGAAGCAACGCCTTGCCGTTCACACGGACGTAACGCGGGTCCCGAAGCGCCGGCAGGAGATCGCGGATGAAGCTCTCGGGCTCCACACCTGCGTATTCCTGTGCCATGAGGACCTCGCGCTCCAGACCATCCCAGCGGCGCGTCCAGCTCTCATTCGCCCAGCAGACACAGAAGGGAAAATCCGGACAGCCTGACGCCACCACCTCGTCCAACGGCCGTTCGAGAAGCCGGCGCCCCCCGAACCAGTAGTGATAATAACAGAAGGCCGAAATCCCGGCGCGGCGCGCCAGCTCGGCCTGTGCCTCGCGCACCTCCGACAGTCGCAAGTCGTAGAACCCAAGATCGGCCGGCAATCGCGGCTGCACATGGCCGGGGAAGAGAGGCCGCGAGCGCGTGAGGTTGCTCCATTCCGTGAATCCGCGGCCCCACCAAAGGTCGTTCTCGGGGATCGGGTGAAACTGCGGGAGATAGAAAGCGATCAGCCTGGGGTCGGTCGGATCATTCATGGGCATCAGAGGGCTGCATTCGGGAGCGGCGGCAGAAACTCGGAAATGAACTGGTTGGCAAACCAGCTGCGTCTCGAGCGGACAAATACATCAAAATACCCCGGCCACCAGAAGGGCGATGGCGCCAGACGGTTGACGGGGGCATCGCTGCAAACGGCGGATAGGTATTCGCGCAAGGCGGTCTCACCTTCGCTGCGCCTCAGCGTCATCACTCGCGGCGCGGTATTGCCGCCGTGGAACCGGTAGTCGAGCAGAGGTTCGGGAACGCGCACGGGCTCGGTGAAGCGCAGGGCGCGCAGGAGAAAGCGCCAGTCGTGGCAGAGTTTTTCCGGAGTGAAACCGCCGGTCTTGTCGAGCAGGTCGCGACGAAACAGGAAGTTGCTCGTGGTCACCGCGGAATTGATGGCTAGCAATCCGAAGCCGATCGACGGCTGGGCAAGAAACACGCGCATGGCCGCCTGGTACCAGGCGCTCATGGGATGCCCGGTGGGTGCGACCCGGCCCTCCGCATCGATCACACGCACATCGCTGATTGCCAGCTGGCCGTGTTGCCCGAGGGCCGCAATCAACCGAGAGCACCGTCCAGGATGGAGCCGGTCATCGGAGTTGAGGATGTGGAGAAACTCTCCCCGGGCACGCTCAAGGCCGCGGTTGATCGCCGCGTGCGCTCCTTGGTTGTCCTGCACGATCAGTTCGCACCCCGAACATCCCCGCCGGTCGAACACCTGGGTCACGATTCGCGGGCTCCCGTCATGCGAACCATCGTCGACGACGATGAGTTCGACGGTCACCCCCACCTGCGCGAGCGCGGACTCGACCGCCTCTCCCACATACCGGGCGTGGTTAAAGGAAGGGATGACGATGGACACGAAGGGGCGTGCAGCGCTCATGTGTCCACTCCTTGCGCCATGCCCATGAGCCTCGTGGCGATATCCCGCAGTCGGGAGCCGCAGATCGAAATGCGGTGACCCGACTCGATCCGAGCCCGTGCGCATCGCCCCGCGGACTGGCGGGCTGCCGGATCAACGAGCAAGCTCAGGATCGCCGCAGCCATGGCCGCGACATCGAGATGAGGCACGACCCGTCCGGCGTCGCCCTGCACAAACTCCGGCATGCCGCCCGCCCCATCGAAACAGACCACCGGCACACCATGCGCCGCAGCCTCGAGGCACACGACGGGATAAGGGTCTTCACGCGAACTCGAGACCATGACATCGGCCTCGCGGAAGTAGGGCCGCAAATCGGACTTTTCGCCGACAAAGGTGAGCACATC
Source organism: Opitutaceae bacterium (assembly GCA_014879845.1). Taxonomy (GTDB): domain Bacteria; phylum Verrucomicrobiota; class Verrucomicrobiia; order Opitutales; family Opitutaceae; genus JAEWQP01. The sequence continues at coordinate 13,102 of JACSRI010000116.1, read as the reverse complement.
GCCCACGCCGTGCGTCACCGCGAGTTCATGGAGCGCCTCCTTTTGGCCGACTTCGGTCGGGGCGCCGGCCCAGACAAAACGCACATCATGGCTACACGATTTTCGCACCTGTGCCGCCACTTGGACAAAGAGATCGGGGCCTTTGCGCCAGTCCAGCGTCCCTGCACCGAAGATCATCCTCGGTGCCTCCGTCCCGCGTGGTGCTGCGCTCCAGTCATTCGCGTAGTCGTCAGGCAGATATTCCGGCACGAGATCCATCATGTCGGCGGAAATACCATGGTTCTCGATCAGGTTGGCCGCGACCGCCCGGGACGGCACGACGAATCTCGTCGCCCGCTGCTTGACGAGATCGAACCGCTCGCGCCCGATCCCGCGCGACAGCATGGTCTCGAGCTCATGGATGTGCGCAAGCACCGGCACACCGAGCGGCTCGAGCGCTTCGAGCACATCGCCCACCGCACCAGTGTTGGCGTAGATGAGCCGCACACCCGGGCCACAGAAGCTCAGCAGGTCCTGCTGCGAGGTCGGATCCGGATACACCCGTTTGCCCGGCCAGTTGAGGTTCCAAACGCGTCCGAACTCCCGAAACCGGGGTTCGAGTGTCCCTCCATGACGAAGGATCACTCGAAATGGACCACCGCCTGAGCTCCGCCACCACGCCAGAAGGGATAACATCAGGATCGGAGCACCCGTGACAGACGCATCGTGCGAAACGAAAATGATCTCAGGCGCATCCCTGTAAAATCTGCGGATGGAGCGGGTGCATTCCATGGAGTGAAGATTGATGATTGCCCTGCTCATCCGGCTTCGAGCGCGGCCACGACACGAAAATCCACCGCTAGGAAATCTCGGCCGTCGATCATGCCAAGCCGCTTGATCCGAATGACAATCTCATCGCAGTATTGGGAGGCTACGAGCACGAACGGTCGAACCGCGGACTCCCCACAAAACACGTCGGAGCCCAGTACGACAACGCCATCCACGATCAGTCCGGTTTTTCGCGGATCGCTGTCGATGAATCCGTCTGCTTCAGCCCCGCTTCGGCGAAGCAGGTCCAAGACTCTGCGTCCGCCTGAACCCGCCCCCCAGATATATACCTTTCGCCTCGCCTGTGCCCCACTTTGGGCGCCAAGGAAGGCAAGCATTCGCTTCAAGACCTCCGCCTCGCGCCGCTCTGCATCTGCATCTCGCAAAGCGCGCAAGGCCGCCAATTCATCGGCGAGCGCTGAGCGGCTCGCCTCGGATGCGCCCACGGCCATGCGCAAGGCCGCGGCTGCGGCTTCGCATTCGGCCAGCCGACGCTGTGTCGCACGCAAGCTACGCGCGCATTCCGTGGGATGTTCCGCCATGAGCCGGGCGTAGATCAGCTGAGCGGCCTCCTCCATCGCTCCGAGATCGGCACTCATCGCGGATTGATGCACGCGGTACCTGCACAGGCGCTCACAGACAATCGCATAGCGCGCACCCGACAATGCTGCCCGCAACCAGAACCCGGTATCGGCCCACCCGGCCGCGCGACGATCCACCTCAAAACCGCCCACGGCATCAACGAGTCGGCGGCGGATGAGCGGAACAAGGGGCGGAAACTGGCCGCCCGAAAAGAGCAGCTCGAAAAGCGAAGGCAAGCCGCCGAAACGCCGCCGCTCCAGAAGCCCGTTTTCGACAACGCTGCCATCAGCATCGATCCGCCACCCATCGCAAAGGACCATCTCCAAATCGGGATTGCGATCGAGCACGGTGCCCTGTCTCTCGAGCTTCTCCGGCTCCAGCAGATCGTCAGCGTCGAGGAAATTCAAATACTCGCCTGAAGCGGCCTTGATACCCGAATTGCGGGCGGCACCCAGACCACGGTTCCCCTGCCGGAGGACCCGCACCCGGCCGTCGCGCGCTGCCATCGCCTCCGCCACCTGACCGGATCCGTCGGTCGAGCCATCGTCTACGACGATCACCTCAAGATCTCGGCAGGTCTGACCAAGGCACGACCCGATCGTCGCCTCAATCCACCGGGCCGCGTTGAAGCACGGAATGATGATAGAGAATCGAGCCATGGAGTGAGTCAGCCGAAGAACACGGAGTACCAGACGGTGCCGATCGCCCGAGGAAGTTCGGTAGTCTTGCACTCGTCGCTTAGGTCCCAAGCTGGCGACAGCGAGGCCGCAACAGCGTCGCGCCGCACGCAGGCTTCGTCGGTCCACGAGAAAAGCAATGCCACGATCGACCGGTATAGCGCGACCACCAGCGGCAGGCCTTCGGAGCCCGCAGGGAGCTTCGCGGCCAGGCCAAATCTGCGCGACTCGGCCAACCAGCGCTCCGAGGGCAGCACGTGTATTCGCGCCGCCACTGCCAACTCGCGCCAAAGCGCGCTGAGATCGGCGCCCCACGCCATCGCGCGCACGAGTTCCGTCATGAGTTGCCTGACCTCCATGACGGCCTGGTTGACATCGCCTAGGTCAAACGCCTGCGAGCGGAGTTTGAAATTAAACGCCCCATCGATGCGGCCAACCACCTGGGGAGAGAAGGAGGCCGCTGGCGCCAAGGACGCAAACCGCCGCCGGCGGACCTCGTACGACGCGTGATAGTCGCCAATAGAGAGCAACCAGGCGTCGGCCGCGGCGATGTAGATCTTCGCCACCTGATGGGTGAGGAATCGTGTGGCATCATGCCGCCGCTCCGCCACGTCGGCCAGGCCGAGAAGCAACCCACCCAGCCGGTTGCAGAAGAGAAAAGTCCCTTCCGATCGCTCGACCTCAGCCGGCGCATAGTGCCGCAGATCGTTCAGCACGGACAGGTCGCCCCAAGCTAACGTCGAACCATATCGGATATCGAACTCAAGCTGGGTGGGATTTGTGGCGCTCGCGAGTTCGCGACATGCTCCTGCATCGACGAAATCGATCCGAAATTCCCGGGCGAGCTCAGGCCCGAGACCATCGAGTGACCCACTGGGCGCGCCAATCGCAAGCAGGTCGTAGTCGTTCACCGCGCGGACTCCTTGCTCGTCTGAGACCACCGTTCCCTCGCCGCGGCCAAACGAACCGTAGACAAGGACGGCCCTGGTTTCCGGAGCGCGCCCTCGAATAGCCTCGACCGCCCGACCCAACTGGAGGCTCACGACCTCATCGGCTCCGGGAGCCACCGATTTCGTCCACCGTCTGGATGCAACATGCGCCTCCGTCTCCACGATGGGGGGCACCCGCATCGGCTCCGGCCCAGGCAGACCAAGCCAACGCAGGAACGACGGAAACAGGCGGCGGGCTTCAATCTCGCCAACGTCCCCGGACCAATGAAAGCGCGGACTGTGGGCCAAGAATGCCGCGCGATTGTCCATGACGTCCGGTGCGTAGCCATGCATCCCTCGGGGAACCCCGGCACCCGAATCGTCGAAGAAGCTCGGTGAGAACACGACCCCTGGATCGGCTAGAAAGAGTTCTTCACCGTTCCGCTGCGCCAGTCCGGAAATCTTCCAGCGCTGCTTCTCTGGCAGGCTCAACCAATGGCCTCCACCAGCATTCTCCATCGCGGACCAAGCCCGCGCTCGCGCCTGTTCGTGGAAGAACCAGAACCGAACCATGGTCGAATCGATGAAGTAGGCGCAGTCCAGCCCCATCTCGAGACCGGCATCACGAAGCGCCCGCCCGGCGTCTACAGCCCGAATGACTGGCAGCATGCCGTGGTCTCCCGAGAATACAACGACCGGATTGCGATACACCTCCATCGCGCGCTCCGCTATCCTCGCACAAAGCGCATCCGTCTCCTCAAGCGCGCGTTGAAGTCCGACTCCACCGGGACCGTGATAGTGTCCGGCTGCATCGAGGTCGGGCAGGTGCAAGAACACGAAGGCGTGTTCCCCGTTCATCCGGTCGAGAGCCGCCTTCGTCACCGAGTGATCATTGACGACTCCGTCCAGGCCGCCGAAGGGCCAAGATACCTCCATCCAAGGCCGCTTCGTCTGATCGAGAATGTGGAAGAGCGAACGATACCCGACACGTGGGCTCCACGGCGCCTCACGCTCACTGACATCGAAGAAGTTGAGCCATTCCAAAGGAATCCGGACCGGGTCGACATAGGCCGCCGAAAACTCCGGTAGTTGCCGCCGAGCGCGCCGGACGATCTCATCATGCAAGGTTCGCCGGACCCACGCATCGTTTCCGGTCCCAGCAATCTGTCGGGTCCAACGAAACACACTGTTTTCCGGATCGAAATGAAAGAGATTGCTGAATCCCTGTTCCTCGACATCCAGCCCGCCAAAGTAGGCGCCTCGCGGACAAAATCCGAACGGCTCCTCGAGCCGCCCCGTAAGGCTCCGCCGTGCCAGGTCGGCCAGGAATCGCGTGCGCCCCACGTAGTCGTGCCGCAACGCATCAACCAGCACGAACACCACCGCGTCATGCGAGCCGCTCACGATCATGATCTGGTGACAGCCTTTTTCATGACTCAAGCGTCGAACGCAGAACACCAGGGCGGCCTTCGGAGATCAGGCGCATTCGATGGTGCGCCCGAACCCTCGAGAGCGGATCGTCCTGCAGCGCCTGTTGCCAGAGCGCGTCGGCACGCTGCCCGTCACCCATCGCGGCCAACGCAAGCGACCAGAAGAAACAGCGGGTGTGGGCCGGAGTCCCGCGAGCCAGGAAACTGGCGTCGGGTTCCGTGAAGTGCGCTCGCCAGACCCGGGCCCTTTCCGGAGCGAACAAAGCCATTGCGCAGAAAATGGGAAACTGTTCGTCCGGCGTGGTCGGCCACGCCTCTCCGATCGCATCGAGCACGCGACGACCACATTCAAGATCCTGTCGCAGCCAACAGAACAACGCGAAAGCCCCGGAAGTGGCGGGAGCGACTCCCTTATCCAGATGGAGACCGGCCCAAGATCGACGCTCATGCTGCTTATCCCAGCCGTAGAGGCCAAGGCACGACGCCAGCAGCGCGAGAAGCGCCGTCCACTTTTCGTCGCCCTGCAACTCGCGGACTCGGTTCACCAGCCACAGCACCACACTTTCCGGAACGACACCTCCTGATTCGATGACGGGCAACCAGGCTCCGAACACCCGCCAGAGTGCGCCAGCCAGAACCGGCTTTGCCACCCGCCCTGATGCACGCTCCCACAATCGACCGGCCTCTTCAACCCGACCGGCCACAAGGAGACTCGGGATCGCGATGCAACGGGGATCCGGAGAGGCATCCTCGCACTCGATCTCGAGCGCGCCGGAAAACCACCCGGCCGCCTCCGTCAGCACGCGGTCGTTTCCGACACCAACCAGCGCATCCGCCGCCCCCATGAACAGACCCGAAGCCAAAACCTTGCGAATGAACTGACGATCACGCCCGCCTTCGTGCTTGGCCAGCGCAGCATCGACGACTCTCCACGCCTGCGGTGCCACCGTTTCGATTCTCCGGAAGACGGAGTCAAAACCCGGCTGGCCCACACGCTCGGCCAGAACTGCGGCAGCGTCCGCAACAGCCCTTGTCGGCAGCTTCAGCGCCGCCTCAATCGCTTCCGGCTGCCCGCTCGCCAACGCGGTCCAAAACCAAAGCCGTCGATCACTACGCAAGAACGCACCTGCCGGATGGTCTCGCTCCGCACCAGCGCCAAACGCGCGTCGCACCGTCGAGATCGCTCCGTACGCGTCGCCCTTCAGCAGATTCGACTGCTCGGCAAGCCCGGTGACCATGTCTTTCATCGCGACAAGGGAGATGGGCCGAGGTCCACGGTCCCGGACCCCCTGGATCCAAGCAGACATGAACTGACGTAGCCCGCCATGCCGAGACCCCGGCGCTCGCGTTCCGATCGCGCTGTCTGCCCACCGCAAGGGCGAGCCCGTCTGCTCCGCCACGAGACACCGATGACCAGTCTGGCTGCACAACGAAGCGAGCCACGTATCAACAACGGGATCAGCACACGCGGCAACAATCCCGACATCGTGCTCCTCAAGAATACTTCGCATCTTGCCTGGCCAGGTACAGGCCGGACCGTCCAGTCGCACAAACGTCGCGCTCCCTGTTTCCACGAGCGCAAGAGCTGGCGAAGGCTTCAAACAATCCGCTGCCTCCTTGTCGCCCTGTCGGGTGATGACGACCCACTTCAAGGCCTCGTCCGCACACATCGGAAGGTAGGTCGGCTCGGGGACAACAAACCCGAGTGGAAGCCAGTTCTCGACGAGCCATGCATGCTCCCCTTCGATGATACTGTCGGGCCATTCGTCGGGGAACCGTTCGGCGACTACATAGTGAGCGCCCGCCTGCTGCAATGCCGTCTTCAGACCTGGCCTCCAGGTGGCTGGATCCCCAGGGTAGACCAACCACCGATGAGCCGTGGCGATCTCAGCCAACGACCCTGACGGCGCAGTTTTTCCCAACCAGACAGCGAGGTCGCATGGTTCCCGGTTGCCAGAGGGTGCACAAAGCACGGCCTTCCCCGAGTCCAACAACTCGTCGCTCAGCAGACCTGCGGCGAGCGGAAGTTCGCTTCGGGCACACGCATGATGCAAGAGGATGGCAGTCCCCATTGATCGCGAGTGTTCGCCGACATGCTCGCAGCGACAATAGCATTGTTACCAGCACGCCCCGCGACACGAGCTCGTCGTGAGCGCGGATTCGAGCCTCCCAAAAGGCCGAGGGTTGGACATCCGGCTTCCCGCGATCCGCTTTGCGGTTGCGATCGTTAAAAGCCTGCAAAGACCACACAACAGGTTCTCCAACCTCTGTAAGCAGAAGGTCATTCCCCAGCGTGATCTCAGGTAGGGACTAGTCCCCACCGATAGGACTTGGGAGATCAAACCATGGCCACCCCGCTAACCACTCCTTCGCTCCGGCCGCGGACGCTCATGTCCGTGGGCAAGAAGCAGACGATCATCACCGGCGGCGCCGGCTTGCTCGGACGCAATCTCGTCGCGGCACTCAATGTGCGCGATGAGACAAACCTGCTCCTCGTCGACGACCTCGGCTCGGGCGAGAAATGGAAGAACCTCCAGGGACTCCAGTTCGACGACATCGTGAGCACGGCGGAATTCCGTGAGAAGGTGCGCGAGAGCGGCATCGCCGCCGGCTCCGTCGTGTTTCACCTGGCTCCGTCGGAACCGCCACCCTCCGGCGATGTGAGCGAACTGATCGACTGGAACTGCAAGCTCGCACGCGAGCTGTGCGAGGCCTGCGCCAAGACGGGCGCCCGGTTGATCTACACGTCCAGCGCGTCGACCTACGGCGACGGCGAACTCGGATTCTTCGACAACGACAACACCACACCGCAGCTCAAGCCGCTCGATCCCGAGGGCTTCGCCAAGCAACTCTTCGACGCCTGGGCGTTGCGCAATGGGCACTTCGCCAAGATCGCCGGGTTGAAGCTGTTCGACGTCTACGGCCCGGGCGAAGACTACCGCGGAGAGCACGCCTCGCTCGTGGCGAAGGTGTTTCACCAGATCCGCGTCGACGGCGAGGCACGCCTGCCGAAGAGCCGCCGGGCGGATGTGGCCGACGGCGACCAGGCGCACGACTTCATCCATGTGAAGGACGTCGTCTCGATGCTGCTTTTCCTCCAAGACAAGCCCGAGGCCGTCGGTCTCTTCAATGCCGGGATTGGCCAGGCACGAACCTTCGCCGATGTGGCGCGCGCGGTCTTCGCCGCCGTGGGCGAAGAGCCCGATATCCTCTACGGCGAGATGACGGATGCCGCACATGCGGGCTTCCAGTATTCGACGCAGGCGGACATCTCGCGGCTGCGCAGCGCTGGCTTCGGACGGGCCCCGATGTCGCTCGAGGAGGGCGTGAAGGACTACGTCACGAAGTACCTGCGCCCTCGCTATCCGCTCGAGTAGGCGCGAGGCCGGAGGCCAGAGTACGGAGGACGGATACCGGATTCGGCGACGGAAGCGCCGTGCGGAGAGTGGCCGCGCGGGTCACCCGCTCGCAGGCGCCATGAACGACCGGCGAGAGCCTGGAGGCGTCCGCGAGCGGACGGCCCACGTCACGCGCCTTCGACGCCGGTACGGATGAAGTAGTTGGTCATCCGGCCGGTGCTGACGAGCTTGCCGCTCTCGACGTGGACGACGTCGATGGTGTGCACGACGAACGTGCGGGAGCGGCGCACGACCTTGGCGATGGCGCGTATGTGTCCGTCGGTGACGGGGCGCAGGTGCGAACCGTTGATCTCCGTGCCGACCGGCACGCGCTTGGTCAGGTCGACGCCCCAGCACGCGTGCATGCTCGAGGCCGATTCGATGAGAAACATCGTGATGCCGCCGTGGAGCAGGCCGAAGGGCTGCTTCACCTTGTCGGTGACGGGCATGCTGATCGTCATCGAGGTGTCGTCGACAGCCTCGACCTTCACCTTCATCGCGGCGAAGACCGTGCCCGGCCCCATGGCTTCGTAGTCCGCGAGGGATTCGATCTTTTTTGGCGTGAAAGGCATCGGAGGAGGTTAACCACGGATGGACACGGATGGACACAGATTTTCGAACCGAGGATGCCCTTCGTATCGCCGGGCTCGAAGATCGAATCCGTGTGTATCCGTGTTCATCCGTGGTTCCCTTTTCAGGCGATTTCCTCGCGGATGAGCGGGGCAAGCCTGGGCTTGGACTTGCTGATGGTGAAGGCTCGGCGGGCGAGAGCGGTGGCTTCGGCGAGGTGGCGTTCGTTGTTCACGTGGAGGCGGGCCAGGAGGTCGCCGTTCGCGATGCGAGTGCCGGCTTGGGCGAGGTCGCTCAGGCCGACGGCCGGGTCGATATGGTCCTCGACACGCTCGCGGCCGGCACCGAGGCGCAGGCCGGACAGCGCGATGGCCATGGCGTCGACGTCGCGGATGTAGCCCGCTGATTCGGCGCGGATCTCGACGATGCGCCGCGCCTGCGGGAGCCGGGCATAGTCGTCGATCACGGCGGGATCGCCGCCCTGGGCTCGGATGGTGTCGCGGAACTTCGCGAGCGCGGCGCCGGAATCGAGCGCGCGCTGCACGCGGAGACGGGCGGCCTTCGGCGTCTTCTCCAGCTTCGCGAGCAACACCATCTTTTCGGTCAGCGCGAGCGTCACCTCCATGAGGTCGGCCGGGCCGCGGCCCTTGAGACACTCGATGGACTCGATCACCTCGAGCGCGTGGCCGACGGCGCGGCCGAGCGGGCGATTCATCTCGGTCAACAGCGCCACGGTCGGGCGCTGCATGGCTTTGCCGATCGCCACCATGGCGCGGGCGAGGCGGCGCGCCTCGGGTAGCGACTTCATGAAGGCGCCGCGGCCGAACTTCACGTCGAGCACGAGGGCGTCGATGCCCTCGGCGAGTTTCTTGCTCATGATGCTCGCGCAAATGAGCGGCACGCACTCGACCGTGGCGGTGACGTCGCGCAGGGCGTAGAGCTTGCGGTCGGCGGGTACGAGCGAAGCGGTCTGGCCGGCGAGCGCGAGGCCGAGGGCGGCGAGCTGGCGGCGGTATTCGTCCGTGCTCAAACCGACGCGGAATCCCGGAATCGACTCGAGCTTGTCGAGCGTGCCGCCGGTGTGGCCGAGGCCGCGGCCGCTGATCATCGGCACACACACGCCGGCCGCGGCGGCGAGCGGGCCGAGGATGAGCGAGACCTTGTCACCGACGCCGCCGGTGGAGTGTTTGTCGACCTTGGGCGCAGTGATCTCCGGCAGCGTGATCACCTCGCCCGAGCGCATCATTGCCTCGGTCAGCCAGGCGGTCTCGCGCGGCGACATGCCCCGCTGAAAGATGGCCATGAGCAGGGCCGAGCTTTGGTAGTCGGCGAATCCGCCGTCGACGACGCCGCGTATCCAGGTCTCGATGGCACGGCGATCGAGCGCGCCGCCGTCGCGTTTCTTGCGGATGATGTCCTGGGGGAAGAGAGCCGGGGCCTCGGGCATGGACGCAGGCTGACCGCTCGCGGGCACGGCGGAAAGGCGGAAGGAGGCGCGGAGATCGGCGTGGCGCAGACTTCCGGTCGCGGGTTCGAGTGCTCGCGATTCAGTCGCACGCGGCAAGCGAGGGAGCCGCAGGCTGGGAGCCTGCGCCACTCGCTACTTCTTCCCCAGCACCGCGGCGAGTTCCCGCAGGCAGCGGGCGTTTTGCGCTTCGTCGCCGACGGTGATGCGCACCCACTCGGGCATGGCGTAGCTGGCCATCGGGCGGATGATCACGCCGCGCTTCTGCAGCTCGGCGAAAACCTTGGCGCCCTCGCCCACGCGCACGGTGATGAAATTGCCGGTGCTCGGGATGTGCTCGAGGCCGAGTCTGGCGAGGCCGGCGGCGAGTTGCTTCAGGCCCGCGGCATTGACGGCGCGGCTCTTCGTCACCCACGCGGTGTCGTCGAGCGCGGCTTCGCCGGCGGCGAGGGCGATGGCGTTGATATTGAAAGGCTGGCGCACGCGGTTGAGCAGCGTGATGAGCTCCTTCGACGCGTAGCCGTAGCCGAGGCGCAGGCCGGCCAGGCCGTAGATCTTCGAAAACGTGCGCGTGCAGATGATCTTGCGGCCGGCGGCGATGAGTGGGCGCAGGTCGGCGGGGTTTTCCACATACTCGGCGTAGGCCTCGTCGTAGACGAAGACCACGTGCGGCGGGAGCGACTCGGCGAAGGCGACGATCTCGGCTGCGCTGTTCGAGGTGCCGGTAGGGTTGTTGGGATTCGGAAGAAAGACCAGTTTCGTGCGCGGCGTGATCGCAGCGCGCATGGCCGCGAGGTCGTGCGTGTGGTTCACGAGCGGCACCTCGACGACCTTCGCGCCGAAGAGGAGTGTCACGAGTTTGTAGACGGCAAAGGCGCGCTCGCCCATCACGGCTTCGTCGCCGGGGCCGAGGAAGACGTGGCCGAGCAGCTCGAGGATTTCGTTCGAGCCGTTGCCGACCGCGACCTGCTCGGGCGCGAGGCCGAGGTGTTTCGCGAGCCGGGCGCGCAGGCGCACGGCGCCGCCGTCGGGGTAGAGTTCCATGCGCTCGGCGGCGGCCTTGGCGGCGGCGATGCCGAGCGGCGTGGCGCCGAGGGGATTTTCGTTGGAGGCGAGCTTGATGATCGTCGCCGGATCGAGGCCGAGTTCGCGGGCGACGTCCTCGATGGGTTTGCCCGGTTCGTAGACCGGCTGGGTGAGGACCGAAGGGCGCGCGAGCGAGGTGATGGAGATGTCCAGGGAGGCCATGGCAACGAAGGTAAAGGCGACTGCGGTAGCGCACCCGCCCCGACCTGCCAAGAGTGGAACGGCCACACCGGCGCCCTGGGCAAGTCGGCCACCCACCCCACAACCGGCTTCTCGCCCGACGCCGGTTGGCCTATGCATGCCCACCGAACCCCTCGCCCCACATGATCGCGCCTTTTGCCCGCTGCCCATGGATCGCCGTCGCCCTCTCGGTGCTCGTTCTGGCCGCCCCCCTGCGCGCCGCCGAATCGGTCGAAATGCTCACCGGCGAAATCGGCGGGGCGCCCTACACCATCGCACGACCCGCGCGGTGGAACCAAAACATCCTCCTCTACGCCCACGGCTTCAAAGCCGAGAGCGCCCCGCTCGCCGCCAAGCTCGACGCCAACGACCCGGCCTACGCGCGACTCCTCGCCGAAGGCTGGATCGTCGCCGCCTCCGGGTATCGTCGCAACGGCACGATCCTGCGCGACGCCATCGCCGACCTCAACGCGCTGCGCGACCACATCGCCGCGACCGAAGGCGCACCGCACCTCACGCTCCTGCTCGGCGAATCGATGGGCGGCGCGATCGTCACGCTCATGGCCGAAAACGAACCCGGCCGCTACCAGGGCGCTATCGCCATCGGCGCGGCGCTCTACTCGAAGGACGACGTCTATCCGCTCGCGTTGACCGCGCGCACGAAGATCCCGGTCATCTTCCTGACCAACCGCTCCGAGCTCGAGGAGCCGGCCGCCTACGTCGAGCGTGCGGCGCGCGCCCCGGTGCCGCCGGCCCACTGGACGATCGACCGCGACGGCCACATCAACGTCAACGCCGCCGAACGCACCGCGGCGCTCGAGGGCCTCATCACATGGATCACGACCAACCAGATCGAACGTCGTCGTGATGCGACCCTGCCCGGACCGACCACGGCCTCGACCGTCGAGTTCGCCCATGGCGCGGCCCGCGGCCGCGTGGCCGAGATCACCGACGGCTACGGCAACCTCTTCAGTTCCTTCGTCCCGGCCGACTTCGAAAAACTCGGCCTGCAGCGCGGCGACCGCTTCGAGCTCGAGATCAACGACCGCAGCTTCCGCGTCGTCTACGGCGCCGACTATCCGGACGCCGCACGCGGGGCGTGGGTCGCCTTCCCGCGCGCCGAGGGCGTGATCCTCTTCGCCATCAACCGCGGCAACGCCGCCGAGGCCGCTGGCGCAAGCGCAGGCGATGTGATGGTCGTGCGGCCGGTGGGCAAGCCGTAGGCTGCAGGTGCCCCGCGAGGTAGCGCAGGCTTCCAGCCTGCACCGCATCCCAGTCCACGGAAGGCAGGCTGGAAGCCTGCGCTACCGCGTGGGCGACCTACGGGAGTCGCCGCGCGCTCAAGCGCATCGTCGCGCTGGCCTCGTCGCCTGCAGCAAACCGTGAGGACAACTGCTCGAGCTCGATGAAAGGCACGCCCTCGCGGCCGAGATAAAGCTGCGTGGTGAAGCCGTCGTCGACCTCGCCCACGACCGCGCCGGTTTCGCCGGCTGGCGCCACGGAGAGTTCGTAGGCACCGATCGTCGCGACGAGCGGCTGCGGCGCGAAACCGACCTTGATGACCGCGCCCGTCGGCCGCCACCTGAGTCCGCCGTCGGCCTCGCGCGTGGCGTGCGCGGGCCAATCGAACTCGCGCACCACTTGGTCCTGCTGCCCGACACGCAGGACGAAAAATCCCGCCGGCGCCGCCGCGCTCGGCCTCGCCCGCGCGACGCGCACGATGGCCGCGGCCGGCACCTGCACGATCTGCATGACCTGCGCCGCGTGCGCGCCGCTGGCCAAGCTGACGCGGCACAGCAGCGTGTCGCCGTCCCAACGATACGCGCGGGTCACGGTCGCCCAGCCGGATCCGCTCTCGGGCATGGCCAGCTCGAGCCAGCCCCCGCGCATCGCATGGCTCGCGGCCGCGCTGCGCTCCCAGGCGGCGAGTGGCGGCCAGATAGCCGGCCATTCGATCTGCGGGCCGAGCCAGGCGATG
>JACSRI010000142.1 GCA_014879845.1 Opitutaceae bacterium | reverse complement strand
CGCCGGCGTACGCCGGCGCGCGGTACCCCGCGTGGATCAGGCGCAACACGGCCGCCTGGCTGCCGCATTCGTCCGGGGCCGGCTGCGGCAGCCGCGACCGCAGCGCCGGGAACCAGGCCCGCTCGCACCAGGTGGAAAATCCCTCCGAGTCCCCGGTGCCCAGGATGTAGCCGGCCACCTCCCCCTGCGTATCCAGCGCGACAAAACACAGCTCCGGCTCCGACACCGCGTACGGTGCCGCGTAGAAATGACCGAGCAGCTCGGGATCGGTGAACTCCGCGCTCGCATCCTGCCCATTCGCCCCCGTGAGCCGGCAGATGCGATAGAGTGCCGGCAGGTCGCCGGCCTCAAACCGACGGATGTCGGAATCGCCCGTCACATCCCGGCATGCTCGAAGAGCCGCGTCGAATAGTACCGCTCGGCGCGGTCGCACAGGACGGTGACCACACGTGCCTTCGGGCCGAGGCGTCTCGCCACACGGAGGGCCGCGGCGACGTTGGCCCCGCTCGACGTGCCGACGAGCAAGCCGAAGTCGCGCGCGAGCCGGCGCGCCATGGCGAGCGCGTCGGCGCTTCCGACCTTCACCACCTCGTCGAGCGGCGCGGTGCGCACGAGCGGCGGCAGGTAACCGCCGGCGATGCCCTCGATGGCGTGGCAGCACGGGCATTCGCCCGAGAGCATCGCGGCCTCGGCCGGCTCCATCGCCACGATGCGCACGTGCGGCAGAGTCGCGCGCAACCCGCGCCCGCAGCCGGCGAGCGTGCCGCCCGTGCCGTAGCCCGAGACGAAGGCGTCGACGCGCCCGTCCATCTGCCGCAGGATCTCCGGCGCGGTGTGCTCGGCGTGGTCCTGGGCGTTGAGTGGATTCTCAAACTGCTCGGGCAGGAATACCCGCGGATCCTCCGCCGCCATGGCGCGCGCCATGTGGATGCCCGTGGCGTATCCGCCCTGTGGATCGAAAAGCACGACCTCGGCGCCGAACTGGTGCAGGAGGTGCCGGCGCTCCACGCTCGCCGAGGTGCTCATGAGGATGCGCACGGCGTAGCCCTTGACCGCCCCGACCATCGCGAGGGCGATCCCGGTGTTGCCGCTGGAGCACTCGACGACGATCGAGTCGCGCCGGAGCAGGCCGCGGCGCTCCGCGTCGTCGAGCAGGTAGCGCGCGAGGCGATCCTTGATCGAGCCGGAGGGGTTGAGGTACTCGGCCTTGGCGTGGATGGTGAGCCCGAGCTCCGGAAACGGGAGCGGGATCATCGGCGTGTTGCCGATCAGGGCGAGGATGGGAGCGTCCGAGACGGCGACAGCCATGCCGGCACGCTAGTCGAGCCGCGGCGCGACGGGAGACTTTTCCGCGCGGCTACCTCGCTTCGGTGCCGGCCATGACGTCGGATTGCGGCGCGGCCACCTCGGCCTCGATCTCCACCACCCGCGCCTGGTCCGGGCCCACGCGGAAGAACGATGCGATGAGCGTCAGACACAGTCCCGCCGAGAGCGTCCAGGTGATGACGGCGTCCGATGCCCCGGAACGGGCAAACACCTCCACCGCCACGGCCGCGATCGTCAGCATCGGCGCGGCGATGACATGCGCCGCGGGCCCCGTGCCAAACGATCGTGCGAGGAAGACCCGGTAGGCGATCTTGCGCGCACCGAAGAGCAGCAGGCCCGCCGCGACGGCGAGCGGCACGACAGTGGAGAGCAGCAGGCGCGGCTCGACCAGGGTGCCCAGACCAAAGAAAAACACCGGCACAAACATGCGATCACGCAGCGGCTCGAGACGCTCGTTGAGCGCGGCCTCCTCGGTCGTGGCGCGGCTGATGAACATGCCGAGCACGAAGGCCATCTTCGGACCACTCAAGCCGAGGCGCTCGCCCATCGCCGCCACGGCGAAGAGCAGCAGGACGACGAAATGCACCTGCACGCTCAACCCGCGCTCGAGCAGGCCGACGATGCGGGGCGCGCCGTGCACGGCGAGAAACGCGGCCACCACGGCCGCCGCGACAAGGCCGCCGAGCTGGAGGACAACCTTCCACCATACCGCGCCCTCCATGACCGGACCGGCGACGGCGAGCAGCAGGATCGAAAGCACCTCCACCGCGACGATCCATTCGAGATACTGCCGCCGGCTCGCCGCGTCGACGAACGGGAAACGGCTCCAGAGATTGAAGGCCATGCCCACCGAGGTGCTCGCGAGCGCGAACCCGGCCACCAGTGCCTCGGACCACACCACACCGGCCGGGATGGCGAAGACGACCAGCACGGGCAGCTGCCAGCCCAGCCAGAGCGTCGCACGCCGCAGTGCCACGAGCGTCTCGCGCCGCTCGGGCAGCTCGATTTCCAATCCGACCGAGAAGAGAAGGAGGATGAACCCGAACTGCCCCAGTTCGCGCCAGACGTGCCGCACTTCGGGATTCATAAACGCCCCGGCCGCGATGCCCGCGACGATGTAGAGCGGATAGATGAGACCCGGCCGGTGGATACGCCGGCAGAGCTCCGGCAACGCCATCAGCAGAAGAATCAGAAAAACCGCGGCCTCGAGAATCGTCATCGCATGCGGCCCGCACGGGCCAGTCGCGATGGTGGAGGTCGCGCGGTGGTCGACAAGCCCGCGATGCGGCCGCCGCACCGCCCGGCGCCGGTCGTTTCGCGAGGCCCGGGCCCCGGCGCACCGCCTCCGCTTCGGGGCCCAGGCGTCCCCGCCCGCGACTCCGAAGCCTCGTCGCAAGCCTGGACAGGCACGGAGGCCTGCCCGACGACGCCTCAGCCCCTCGCGGCCTGATGCCTCGGCCACTCGGCCGCGAAGATTCCAGCCTCGTGCTCAGTGATTTCGCCGTTGCCGTCCGAGTCGCAGAAGAGGACGGCCTGGTTGTAGGCGCGGTTCGGTCCGGTCACGGTCTTGCTGTCCACATTGACGAGGACGAGCGAGACGCTGGAGCGCTTCTCCACGGTATCGCCGGGCAGCGGGGTGCTCGCGAGCGCTTCGTAGAAGACACGGGCGGCGCGGTCGCTTTCGAAGGAAACCTTGGCGCGCGGATCGTCCGCGACCTCCGTCTCACTCACACAAATACAGCCCGAGAGCCCGAGGGCTCCTGCGGCGGCCAACGATGCAACCAGGACGAAATGGAAGACTTTCATCGTTTGAGGAACACATCTCCGACGCCGCATGTTGCGGGAAAATTCAGGGCATGAACCCGCCGCGGCCCCACGAGCTCGCACGCCCCGGGGACAATCCTCGCCCGCCCCGCGCCGCGACTATGGCGCGGGCGCCGCGCGCCCGGCCTGCTGCTCCATACTGCGCAGCCAGGAACCGCCCGTCTCGCGATAAGCCTTGGCGCCCTCTTCGCCCAGGAGCGCGACGACACGATCCCAAGCCTCGGCCGCCATGGTCTGGGCCAGCACCGCAGCCTGCGACCGGTCGCCCGCCGACATCGCCACCCTCGCCCGCTGCCGGTATTCCTGCTCGAGGGCGTGGACTGAGCCGGCGCTCTCGCGCGGGCGTCCGAAGTGGTCAGCGATCTTCACCGCCGCCTGATAGGAGGTGTTGGTCGCCCGCTGGTAGTCCGCGTAGCGGTCGGGACCCAATGCGCGCGCGATCTGCTCGCCCAGCTCCCGCTGCGCCACCGCACGGGCTTGCATCGCCTCGCGCGACGACGCGCCGAAACTGGAACCGTACTCGCGATCGTACGCGCTCTGGAGCGCAAAGATCGCACGAAACTCCTGCTCCGTCGGCTCGAAATAGCCCAGGCGCGAGCGCATCGTTTCCGCGGTGCGCGAGGTGTGCAGCTCGAAGAGGTCCAGCTCCCCCGGCGTCAACACCCGGGCGAGGTCCGCTGTCCGCTCGTCCTCGAGCATGGCCAGCTTCTGCTGGTCCTCATCGAGCACGACGCCCGAGACCATGTCGTCGCGGATCTTGCGTGTGAGCTCCGCATAGTCCTCGGAGATGCGCGTGACCTCCTCGGCCTTGTCACCAGGAAGGAAGGCGAGCCGTTCGCGGGCGCGGCGCGCGCGCGCCACCTCGCCATAGGCCTCGCCGAAGAACTGCTTGAACTCCTCGCGCATGGCGCGATCGAGTTCGTTCGCGGCCGCCCGCATGGCTGCGTCGGCGGCACGGTCCGCCGGCTCCCAGTAGTGCGACTCGCCGCGGGCGCGGACGATGGCCTCGATCTCGGCGTGATGGGTCGCTCGTATCCGGCGCCAGACGACAGCGCGCACATACACTTCCGGCACCCCGGCGGCGCGCAGCGCATCCCGCACGACTGCGGGGTCGGGCGAGCCGAGACCCGCAGCGCCGCCGGCAGGCACCACCCCGGCCCCGGCGGGTCCAGTCCGCTCCGGCGCCGCGTCCGGGGCGGAGTCCCGGACCGGTGCACCACCCTCCGTCGCCGATGCCACCGCCTGCCTCTGCACTGGAGTCCGCCAAGCGCCGAGGACCAGCGCGACGTTGGCCGCGAGCGAGAGCACGAGCACCACGACTCCCGGCGACTTCATCTGGCCTCCCGTTGTTTCTGGCTCAACTCAGACTGCACGTAACGCCACTGGCTCGAGCGGGCGCGGTAGACCGAGGCACCGGCCGGCGTGAGAATGGTGTCGAGTCGCGCATCGGCCTCGTCGAGCAGCCGCCCCATTGCGGCGGCGCGGTCGACTGCGGTGAGAGCGGTGTCGCGGTTCAGCGCCTTGACGGCAGCCCGCGTGTCCTCAGCCAGGGAATACGCGGTCGCGGCATTCTCGCGCGGCAGGTTCAGGCGTTGGGTCACGCTGAACGCGACCCGATACCCCGCATCCGTCGCACGTTCGTACTCGCGAAACCGCTCCTCGCCCAGCGTCACCTTGATCTGCTCGATCAGCTGAGGCTTGACCTTCTCGGCCGCACTCAAGTCCACCTCGTTCATCGGCGGCGTCTTCAATCCATGCGTGCGCACGTGCTCGTTCTGCAGGGCATAAAGCGCGAGAA
Organism: Opitutaceae bacterium; assembly: GCA_014879845.1. Taxonomy (GTDB): domain Bacteria; phylum Verrucomicrobiota; class Verrucomicrobiia; order Opitutales; family Opitutaceae; genus JAEWQP01. Next base: position 29,685 of record JACSRI010000142.1, on the reverse strand, counting down.
ACTCCTGCTCGGTCGGGGCAAACGCCGCGAGCTGGCGGCGCAGGTCCTGCGACGTGTAGGACGCGTGCAGATCATAGGTCGCGAGTTCCTCGGGCGTGAGCAGCGCCTCGATGTCACGGCGCCTCTCGGCCGCGATGAACTCGGCCTGCTCGTTCTCCCACGGCATGCGGGGACCGCTGCTGAAGGATCCCGTCTGCATCGAGAGATCCTGATAGTCGCGCTCGAGCTGCACCATGGCCTGGAGCCTGTCCTCGGACAGCGGACCGTACTGAGCCCGGAGATTGCGCGCCTCCATCAGCCCGAGCGGCTCCGGTCCGAGCACATCGCGCTTCAGTGCCTCGGCTTCGCGCCACAAACCGTAGGACTCTGAATACCGGCTGGCCCATTCCGAGCCCGCGCCCCGGCCGCGCACGCTCCAGAACGGACGCTGCCGCTCCCGCGCCTCGATGGCTTCGAAGCGCGCCTTGTAGCGATCGTCGATCACCGCACCCACAATCACGCGCACATCATCCTCGGGAATCCCGGCGGCCCGCAGGGCCGCGGCGACGGACCTCAGGTCACCGAGATCCAGCGCGGACCACAGGGTCGTTTCGGACGCCGGCGCAGAGGGCGCGCCCGCGACGCCGGATGCCGGGCCCTCGCCGAGTGCACGGGCACCCGCCGCAGCCGGCCCGACCGATGCCGCATCGTCACGCGCGAACGGTGACGAGGGCGTCGGCGACGACCGCCAGCGCGCCGCCAGCAGCGCGGCATTGGCGCCCAGGGAAAGGGCAAGCATCCAGACCAGTCCGGACTTCATGGAAGCAGGGGTGTCGCAGAAGTTCGACCGCGGCAAACGCACGCGGTGCCACGATCAGCCCCAGAAGAGCACGCACCGGTGGACTGATCGAGTCGCGAATGCTGCGCCGGTGAGCAAGCCCCCGCAGCGCCTCACGGTCGCTGTGCCGGTGGTGCCGCCCGCCCGGCTTGCTGCTCGAGGTTGCGCAGCCAGTGTCCACCCGTCTCCTTGAAGGCCCTCGCGCCCTCTTCGCCCAGGAGCGCGACCACGCGCGCTGAGGCCTCGGCCGCGAGGGCCGTGAGCGCTTCATTGCGCGCGGCCTGATCCTGGCTGCCGCGCATCGCCTCGCTTTGGCGCTGCCGGTATTCGCTCTCGAGCGTGTAGACCGACGCGGCGTTCTCGCGCGGGAGTTTGAAGTGATCCACGATCTTCAGCGCGGTCTGGTAGCCATGATTGCCCGATCGCTCATATTCGAGATAGCGATCCTCGCCGAGGGCCGCCCGGATCTGGGTCTTCAGCTCCGCCTCCGCATCGCGCCGCGCCTTCATCTCTTCCGGTGAACGGGTCGTCATGCCGACGCTGGGCGGGAAGCGTTCGTCAAAGACCTTCTGGAGCGCATACACGGCAAGAAACTCCTCCTCCGTCGGATCGAAGTTGGCCATGCGGCCGCGGACGCTCTGAGCGGTCTGCGAATGGCGCAGGTCGTAGGCCTCGAGTTCCTCCGGCGTGAGCGCGGCCGCGAGGTCCGCGCGCTTCTCGCGCTCGATCATGAGCAGTTTCTCGCGGTCTTCCTCGAGGATCATGCGACCGCCGCCATCCATGCGGACGTCGCTGCTCAGCTCGGAGTAATCGGACTCGAGACGGGCGATGAGGTCGACCTTGTCCGGGGGCAGGAAGGCAAGCCGACCGGCCTGGTATGTCCCGACCGGATCAGAGATCGGCCCGAGAATCTCGCGCCGCATCGCCGCCTGCTCGCGCGAAATCTCGCGCGCCACCCGCCGTCGTTGCTGATCCCGGGCCGGATCGGGTGATTTCCAGAAGGGGTCGATTTCTGCCGGGCCGAGGCGCTGGCGCCTCACCTCGTCGAAATGCGCGTCGATGCGCCGGCCGACCAGTGCCGCGACCGCCCAGTCCGGGAACCCGGCGCTGCGCAGACGATCGCGGAAGGCGACAAGGTCGGTTGACTCGAACGCCATGCCCGGCGCCACGAGATCCGTGGGTAGGTGCGCGACGGACGCCGTTTTTCCAGACCGCGCCGTCGGGGTCATCGTTTCGGAGGCGGGAGCGGGAGCAGGGACCGCCGGCCGCATGCTCCTGGCCTGCCGCGGGTCGCCGACCAGAAGGGCGGTGTTGACGATCGCGGAGGCACCGAGCGCGATCCAGAGCATCGATCTCATCGCGCACCTCCCCGGGCCTCGATCGACCGCAGCCACGACGAGCCGCCGGTATTCCGGTAGGCCTTCGCGCCCTCCGGCGTGAGCAGCGCATCGAGGTGGGCGCCGGCCTCCTGCGCGAGCGCGGCCATGGCCGCCTTCCGCTCGTCGTTTGTCATCGTGCTCGCGGCGCGCACCTCCTCCGCGCGTCGCTGCATCTCGCGACCAAGCTGGTAGGCGGCGGTGGCGTTTTCCACCGGCAGGTTCAACCGCGTGGTGATATCCCGCGCGCGCTGGAAGCTCTGGTCCGTCACGCGCTCGTAGTCCGCGTAGCGCGCTTCGCCGAGGGCCGCCCTGATCTTCTCGCGCCGTTCGCTCGCGGATCCCGGGGAGAAGCTCACGGGCGCGCCGAAGACCTCCGCTGGCAAGCCCGATCTGGAGGCGGCCTCGATCGCGTAGATCGCACGAAACTCCGCCTCAGTCGCGTCGAAGCCGCTGAGCTGCCGGCGCAGATTCTGGGCGGTGCCCGACGCATAGAGATCGTACGTCTCGAGTTCCTCGGGCGTGAGCACGGACGCGATATCCTTGCGCTTTTCCGCCTCGAGGTAGGCGAGCTTCTCGCGATCCCACGGCATCAAGATGCCGAAACCGGACTCAAAAAGGACATCCGAGGACATGTCGGCGTAGTCACGCATCACGCGTGACAAGGCCTGCTGTTTTTCGGGCGGAAGCGGGATCGACTTCACCTCCGCCAGCGATACCGAGCCGATCACCATCGTGTGCGGGAACCCATCGGTGCCCTCCTCGCCGAAAACGTCGCGCAGCATCGTCTCCTCCTCGCGCTGAAGCTGGCGCAACTCCATGCGCCGCCCGGGATCCTGGAACGCCGAGCGTGCGGGCTTCCAGTAGGGCAAATCCTGCGCACCGGACATGATCGCAGCCCGCCGCGGCTCGAACTGCCGGATGATGCGCGCCCGCACGACGGCCCGGGCGTCCTCCTCGGCCATCCCGGCCGCGCGCAAGTTGGCGAGCAGCATCTTCGGATCGTCGGCGGCCATGGCATCCCACGCCGAGCGTTGCGCACCACGCACAACGACGGCCTCGGCCTCGGGGCCGGCGTGCGTCGTCGCCGCAGGCATGCCACCGGGTCCGGTGCGATTCTGCCCGTCGTGCTCGACTGCGGGACGCTGGGTCGCGCTCGGCGGGCTGGCATAACGCCGGGCCAGGAGGACCGCGTTTCCGCCCAGCGAGGCGATCAAGACGGCAACAAGGAGGCGATTCATGGCAGCAGGGGATGATGCTCCGACAGGCACCCGACCGGTTCGGTGCCGGGGCGGTACCGAGTCGAACGTTCCTCCTGTTTCACGGCGATCGCAAATCGCCGCAACAACGGCCCCTACTTCAGCCCATAAGCCCGCATCGCCGTGCCGCCAAGGATCTCGGCCTGGTCGGGCGCCGGCAGGACATCGAGCCAGGTGACCACCGTCTCGAACCAGGGCCGGTAACCCGAGCCGAGCAGGCAGACCGGCCAGTCCGTGCCGAACATGAGCCGCTTCGCACCGAAGCATTCGACGACGGTGTCGAAGTAGGGCCAGAGCTGGCCCTCGTCCCATTTCTTCGGGTCGGCCTCGGTGACCATGCCGGAGGCCTTGCAGAACACGTGCGGTCGTCTCGCCAGCTCGCGGATGTGGGTGCGCCACGGCTCCATCACACCGTCGCGGATGCGCGGCTTGGCGATGTGGTCGAGGACGAAGACCTGATTCGGGTGGCGGTCGACGAACTCGATGGCCTGCGGCAGGTGTTTCTCGAAGATGCAGATGTCGAAGACGAGGCCGCGCTTCGTGACCTCCGCGATCCCGCGGTTGAAGTCGTCGCGCAGCATATACCCGTCCGGCTCGCACTGCAGCACATGGCGGATGCCGCGGAGCTTGGGCTGGCCGGCAAACTCATCAAGCACGGCGCCGACACGCGGGTCGACCAAGGGCGCCCATCCGACCACACCGCGGATGAACGCATGCTGTGCCGCGAAGGTGAGTAGCCGCCGCGTCTCGTCGACCGACATATGCGCCTCGACCGAGACAACACCGTCGATACCGGCCCGCGTGATCTCGCGCTCAAGATCGGCCGGCAGGAAATCGCGACGCAACTCCGTCCACGCCGGCTCGATCCAGCCGTAGTCAGCCTCGGTGAACGTCCAGAAATGATGGTGGGAATCGATTTTCAGCATGGGTCAGTCCTTCATTGAACCACGGATGGACACCGATGAACACCGATTCGATCGGGAGACCGGTGCGCGGACGCCTTCGCAACCTCACGCCATCCGTGTCCATCCGTGTGCATCCGTGGTTCAAACCTCCACGTGGATCTTGGTGATGACGCCGGGATTCTCCGCCCAGGCGGCGAGCGCGCGGCCGGCCTCGGCGAACGGGACAGTGCGTGTGATCGTCTCGTCGACCGGATAGCGGCCGGCCTCAAGCATCTCGACCACGGCCCGGAAGTCCTCCCCGGTGGAATTGCGCGAGCCGCGGATATCGAGCTCCTTCATGACGAAATATTTCGTCTCGTAGGAGACCGGCGCCTTGGCGTAGCCGATGTAGACAACGCGGCCGGCGAAGCACACCTCCTCGACGGCGGAGACGAAGGTCTGCGGCGTGCCCACGGCCTCGATCACCACGCCCGGCCCGTGGCCCTCGGTGAGTTCGAGGAGCCGGTCGTGCAGGGCCGTGGTCCTGGAGTTGATCGTGTGCGTGGCCCCGGCCTTCCGAGCGAGGGCGAGCTTGGCGTCCTCGATGTCGACCGCGATGACGTTGACTTTCCGATACAGCCCGGAGGCGGCGATCGCGCCCAGGCCGATCATGCCGCAGCCGAAGACCAGCACCGTGTCGTCCTGCGTCACCTGGCCGCGCGCGGCCGCGTGGAATCCGACGGCGAGCGGCTCGACGAGTGCGAGTTCGCGCAGCGAGAGGCGCGCGGGCACGAGTTTCTGCCAGGCCGCCGTGATGAACTCGGTGAACGCGCCCTCCTGCTGCACGCCCAGCGTCTGGTTGTAGCGGCAGGCGTTGACTCGGCCGCTGCGGCAGGAGCTGCAGGTGCCGCAGGTCGTGTATGGGACGACCGTCACCTCGGTGCCGACCGCCAGGTTGGCGGGCACGCCAGGCGTCACCTGCTCGATCACCGCGGCGATCTCATGGCCGGGGACACGCGGGTACGCGACGAGCGGGTTGCCGCCGCGAAAGGTGCTCAGGTCGGTCCCGCAGAAACCGAGGCGCTTCACGCGCAGGAGCACCTCGCCGGGCGCGGGCACCGGAGCGGGTTTCTCGCCAAAGGAGAACGTTCCGGGGGAATCGATGACGAAGGACTTCATGGAAGCGCGATTCTCGGCACGACGGACTCCGAACGGAAGGGAGAACGCGCCATCCCCGGTCGGACTGTCCGCATGGCCCGGGCGGTCCGGCTACAAGGCCAGGCTCCAGACGGCCCAGGCGGTGAAGATCACGGGCAGGGCGACGCGGCAGCGCTCGTCGATGGCGCGGGCGCGCTCCGGCTCCTTGCGCGCGGCCAGCACGCTCGCGGCGACGGCGAGCACAAGGTTGGCGAAGACGAGGACCGTCGCGCCGAGGATGAAGAGGTCGAGCCGCGTGAGGTAGGAGACGCGCGGCACGAGCGCGTCGACCATGAAGCGGTTGGCGATGAGCGTGAGCATCGAGGTGATGGATACGCTGATCTTCGTGGCCGCCTGCTCGGGCGCGACCCAGAACACCACCCAGGACATCGCCGAGATGAGCACGAGCGGAAGGAGGACCTTGAAGAGGAAGTAGCCGATGTTGCGCTTCATGTGCAGGTTGAGCGCGAGGCTGGCGGGCTCCGCCGCCTGCCCGCCGGCCGGCACGAGCGCCGAGGCCGGGCCCACGTCCCAGCCGAGCAGCGTCCAGTTCGAGACGGCCCACTGGTCGTTGACGGCGGCGAATCCCTCCGCATCCGCGACCAGGCGCACCGTCTCCGCGGTGTAGCCTGTCGCCACCAGCCGGATGGAGAAGATCTGACGGTCGAAGGGAAAGTCCTCGAGATGCAGCACTTCACTGAATGCGCCGACCAGCCGGATGCGCTGGGTGACGGTGCCGTCGGGCGAGATCTCCACCTCGTTGGGCAGGGTCGCGCGCGTGCCGGCGTCGTTGAAGACCTGGAGGCGCGGATGCCAGGCTTCGGCGAGGCCTCTCGTCCGCGGCCCGGCGCCGTCCTCCGCCAGGCGCGGATCCTGCCAGCGCGCCCGGATGAACACATTCGCCGTGATGGTCTGCGCCGTGTCGTTGATCCCGGTGAGATCGAGGACGGAGATCGCGACGCGCACCTCCGTCGGCCCGGCCGCCTCGCCGGGCCGCGCGTAGTCGGCCGCCGTCGCGGCGCCGGCCCCGAGGAGCAGCACGCCGACGACCGCCAACCGACGCATCGCGCCAACCGAGGTCATGCCGACTCGAGGATGATATTGCCGAACTGCGTGGTGTCGCCTGTGCGAATGATGCCGATCGCGCCAGGGACGCGCGGCTTGAACTCCGTGTAGTGCCCCTCAAAGCGGATCTCCACCGGCGCGAGCAGGCGGCGGTATTCATCCATCACCGCCGGCGGATTGTGCGAAAGCGCCTCCTTCGCCATCCAGGCGGCGCCGACGACGTAGCTGGCCGAGATGGCGGCGAGCACCTGGCGGACCGTCGGGATATTGTCGACGAGACTGATGTCGACCGTCGGGAGTTGCGGATAGAAGGGAAAACCGCGGTCGGCCACGACCAGCGTGTTGGTATGCCGGAACCGCGCGAGCAGCTCGAGCAAAGCGGGGTTGAGGATGCCGTGTTTGAGCATGGCGGAAGGTCACGCAGCTTAGCGCGTCGCCCGGCGAACGAAAGGCCGAAGCTCTTCGGCAGGAGTTGAACCACGCGTGGACACGAATCGGAATCCGTGCGCCCCGGCTCCGCAGAAGTCGACGGCCCCCGGCGGGAAAAGGGTGGCGCCAGGAAATCTGGCCACGGATGAGGCCCAGGCACGCCGGGCGTGCGATTGCCGGCTACGGCGTCGTGCACCCAGCTGTTGCTGCTATCGTCTCCACGACGTCTCGTCCGGTTTCGTGTTCATTCGTGTCCATCCGTGGTTCACTCGCGGCTCGTTCCGCCCGACTTTGCCGGACTCGCCAGGGCGTTGACCACCACGCCCGCGGCCGCGAAACCGAATGCCCCCGTGACGAACGCCGCGGCCCCGATGCCGCTCGCGCAGCCGATGCCGCCCTCCTCGCCGACCTCGGCCCGCTCGCACACCGTGCCGTCCGATTGAGGATAAAGCGGCACTTCCTGGGTGTAGACCGCGAGCACGCCAAAGGGCTGTTCGACGTCACGCGGGAAACCATGGCGCGCGCGCAGCTTCTTGCGCACGTAACGCAGCAAAGGGTCGCGATGGGTGAAGGCGAGGTCGTCCACGCGCACGCCGGTGGCGTCGCGCCGGCCGCCTGCGCCGCCGCACGTGATCACGCGGATGCCCGCGGCGTGGCAGCGGGCGATGAGCAGGGCCTTGTTCTTGAGGGCGTCGATCGCGTCGATGACGTAGTCGAAGCGCTCGCCGGCGAGCAGCGGACCGGCCGTGCCCTCGGTGAAGAACTCGATGCGCGCGGTCACGCGGCACGCGGGATTGATCGCGCGCACGCGCTCGGCGAGGACCTCCGCTTTGGGCCGGCCGATCGTGCCGTCGAGCGCGGGCAGCTGGCGGTTGATGTTCGTCACGCACACGTCATCGAGATCCACGATCGTGATCGCGCCGACGCCCGAGCGCGCCAGAGCCTCGACCGCCCACGAGCCCACGCCACCGAGGCCGACCACGCAGACGTGGGCGCGGACGAGCCGCTCGAGCACGCCGGCGCCGTAGAGGCGCTCGACGCCGCCGAAGCGCTGCAGCTGGTCGGTGGCGGTGGACATCGCGCCAGAAAAATGTCCGCCGGGCCCGGAAGCCAGCTGGATTCTCGGAAGGCTCGGATGCAGTCGGGATGCCTCGCCGAGGCCACCCTACCCTGCGGCCAGCGGCTTGAGCCCGCGCTCGATCTCGGCGCGGCGCGGCTCGAGAAAGGGCGGCAGCGCCAGCCGCTCGCCGAGTTTTTCCAGCGGCTCGTCAGCGGCGAAGCCCGGGCCGTCCGTCGCGATCTCGAAAAGGATGCCGTTCGGTTCGCGGAAATAGAGGCTGCGGAAGTAGTAGCGGTCGACCGGCCCGCTCGACGCCACGCCCATCGCGTGGAGACGGTCGTTCCACGCCCCGTAGGCGCCGACGTCGGGCGTGCGAAACGCCACATGATGCACGCCGCCAGCGCCCGGTCGCGCGGGCGCGGCCTTCGGCTCGAGCGCGACGTGCAGCTCGGCCGATGGACCACCGGCGCCCATGACATAGACCTGCACCACCGTCGCAGCGCCGTCGCCGTCCCACTTGTATTCGCGATCGCGGTGCATGTTGAGCACACCGGTGAGCACCCGGTCGGTCACTCCGAGGCGAGGCACGCTGATCGCGACCGGGCCGAGTCCGAGGATCTGATACTGCTCCGGCACCGGGCTGCGCGACCACGGATGCCCCAGGCCACCGGCACCATCGACGACGAGCGCGAGCCGCTGGCCCTCGGGGTCCTCAAAATCGAGCACCGCCCGGCCGTCGCGCGTGGTGATCGCGCCGTGCCGGACATGCATGGTCTTGAACCGCTGCTGCCACCACTGCAGGCACGCTTCGCTGCGCACGCGCAGGCCTGTGCGCACGATGCTGTGCGTGCCGCGGTGCTCGCGCGCGACGGGCCAGTCGAAGAAGGTGATATCTGTCCCAGGCGAGGCCTGGCCGTCGGCATAGAACAAGTGATACGCGGTCACATCGTCCTGATTCACCGTCTTCTTCACCAACCGCAATCCGAGCACCTGGGTGTAGAACGCGTGATTGCCCGCCGCGTCGGCCGTGACAGCGGTGAGATGGTGGAAACCCGTCAACTGCATGACCGGCACGATGCCAGCCCGCGAAACTTCGTCGAACGCCGGCGCGATTTTCCCAGGCGCTAAATCATCACTTTCCCGCGGTCCGCGGGTCGGTGCGCGGATCCCACGCCCCGCCCAACACCCAGGCCGCGTCGCGATACCGGGCGATGGTGACGGCGTCGTCGGGCTCGCGCAGGCGGCGCGAAGCCGGAAGGCGGCCGGAGTCGTCGACCGGTTCGCCCGAGGGTGTCCGACTGTTGAACTCCCAGAAATGGACCTGGCCCGGTGCTGGATCCTCGGTCGCGCCCTTGGCGCGCTGCAGCTGCCAGCCGACCGCGCCGACCGCTTCACCGAGCACGCAGTCGACGAGCACCACCTCGCTGTCGGGAAACCGGTGCGGCTCCACGCGCGTGAGGTAGTTGTCCTTGACGCCCGGTGCACCCTCGAAGCGGCAGCGCAGGAAGACGAAACCGCGGTTTGCCCCCGGATTGCGCACCTGCGTGTAGTAGGCGCCGCTGCGCAGCGAGACGAACGCGCAGTCCTCGAAGAACGACGGGCCTCGGCCCCAGAGAAAGTCCACATCACCCTCGACGTGGCACCGCGCGACATAGGCCTGGCCGTTGATCTGCACGGTGTCCTGGAAGCTGAAGAAGTCGCAGTCGCGGATCACCGTGCGGGCCGTGAGCGAGCCGTTCACGATGATGGCCTCGGCCTGCGAGCCGCCCTGCGGCGTGGTGTTGTGCAGTGTCAGGTTGGCGAGGGTGAAGTCCTCGCACTGGTGCACGAGGAGCAGGCCGCGGCGATAGACCGCACCACCCGAGCGCGGATTGAGCGCGCTGGGGTTCGAGGTGCCGGCGTAGGGATTGCCGCCGTTGCCGTTGAAGTTGGCATTGTTTGGATACGCGATGACCGTGCCCCGGCGATCCTCGCCGACGAGCGTGACGCCATGCTTGTTGAAGAGGCAGAGGATCTCGGTGTAGCGCCCGCGCTTGACGAAGACCGTGACGGGCCGCGTGTTGCCCTCGGGAAGAAAATCCAGCGCGCCCTGCACCGTGCAGAAGTCCCCGCTGCCGTCGGCCGCGACGACCAGACGCGTGGCGTCGGCCGCGAGCGCAGTCGTGCGCGTGGAAAACCGCCAGGGCGCGTCCTTGCCGATGCCGGCAAACGGCTGCCCGCCGACCGTGAACGCGCCCGGGGCGATCGTGACCGCGTAGGTGCGTCCGCGCTGGAGCGAGCCGTTGCGCAGATGGATCGTCACCTCGCCGCCCTCGATCATCACGGGATGGTAGTTGAACCCGTCGACGCCGCCGATCGCCTGGATCGCCGGGCCCTTGGTCAACTCGATCGTGTCAACCGCGGCGCCGGTGGCGACATCGGTCACGACGATCACACCCGTGGTGCCGAGTGCCGCCGGAGCCTCGAAGGTGAGGCGCAGCCGCGTGTCGGGGCAGACGTCCTTCGCCTCGGCGGACGGAGCGAGTGTCGGTGCGGCGCTCGCGCGTGCCACCGCCGCGAGCAGGCAAAAACCCAGGATCAGGGGCAGGCGAAGGAGCAACATGAGGGAGAGCATTCTTTTTGAGCAGGCGATGCGCAAGAGGAACGCGGGAGCGGGCGCCATCACTTCGCCGCCGGGCGCGCGTGGATCGCGCTGTTGGCCGAGCCGGCGACCGCGGGCGTGATGCTCACGGCGGGATTCTTGATCAGGCGGATCACCTCGCCGCCGGCGAAGGCGACCGAGCCGAAGAAGGTCGTGTGCGATCCCGCGCCGCGGTGCGCGTAGTAGACCATGTCGTTGGCGTAGGTCGTGCCCTCGCAGACACCCTCGACGCGCCCGTCGGGCAGCACGCGCGCGGCCACGCCGTTCCACCCCGTGATCGCGACCGGCGCGTAGAGCGCGGGCAGCCAGCCCTCGTTGATCCCGCGCGCGATGGCGAAGACGAACATCGCGCTGGCCGAGGTCTCGAGGTAGGTGCTCTCGCGATCGAGCATGTTGTGCCAGAGGCCGGAGCCATCCTGAGCCTCGACGATCCCGCGGATATGCGCGCGGAACTGGTGCAGCACGGCCTCGCGGCCCGGGTGGTCCTTCGGCAGCACCGTGAGCAGCTCGGCCATGGCCATCGCGGCCCAGCCATTGGCCCGGCCCCAGTAGTGGCGCGGATCGTACGGGTGCGACACCACGCTCCAGCCGTGGTCGTAAAGCCCGCGCTCGGGCACGAAGAGCCGCTCTGAGAGCTGCACGACCTGCCGGACGGCGTCGTCGAAGTAGCGGCTCTCACCCGTGAGCACGCCCATCTGCGCGAGGAACGGGATGCACATGTAGAAGTCGTCGGTCCAGAGCGACGCGGCCTGCGGGCGCTCACGCGCGAGCGTGCCGTCGGGCAGGCGGAACTGGCCGCGCGAGATGTAGGCGTCGACCACGTCGATCCACGCGCGGTAGCGCGCATCCGGGTGGCGGCGCTGCGTCTTGACCAGGGCGGCGGTGATCGCGCCGCAATGATCGAGCGCCTGCATGTGCACCATCTTGGTGAACTCGCTGCGCTTGCCCGTGCGCTCCTCCCGCTCGCGAAACGCCGGCATCCACGTGAAGATGAAATCGTAGAACCGCGTGTTGTACTCCTGGTAACTCGAGTCGCCCGTGACGTCGCCGATCAGGTCGAAGGCGGCGATGATCACGCCGTTGGTGTAGTCCCAGCGGTTGAGCCCGCCGTAGCGGCCGTCGAGCACGGCGGTGGCGGTGAGCTTCGCGGGGTCGGTGATCTCGAAGCCGGTGGCGTTGTCGAAGACCTTGAGGGAGGTCGAGCGCACGGCATGGTCGCGGATGCGGTCGAGCGTCGCCTTCACCGCGTCGGGCGTCGGCACGACATAGGGGATCGCATACTCAGGCACGGCGGTGGCGCCGTCGATGCGGCGCGTGTAGTCGATCGCAGGGTCGGCAGCAACGAGCGAAGTCGACGCGGTGATGGCAGCGAAGATGGGTAGAATCGGAGTGCGCATGGGGTGAAGTCGAAGAAGCCGGTCCGAAAGCCGAGTCACTCGCGGCGTAGTGCCGCCGCGGGCACGCCGGGCGCGCGCGTCACTGCGGTGTCGGGAAGGTTCGCGGGGAGCACGATGCCGGAGGAATTTGCCCCGGAGACATGCACGACCGGGCCGGCGGTGGTCGTCGGCGCGGCGAGTTCGCGGACCACGACGTCGCGCGAGCGTCGCAACTCCAGCGGCACGCCGGAGGCCACGTCGAGGCGCACGCGCTCGAGGGTGAGTCCAACGACGTCGGACATCAGGATGCCCGCGTCGGCGCGGAAGGCGCAGTCCTCCAGGCGGATGTTCTCGAGCGGCATCTCGGGCAGGCCCTGGAGCAGCGCGGCGCGGCCGGCGCCCTCGCAGGTGACGTCGCGCAGCGTGATGTTTCGGAACGCGGGCGTGGTGATGTCCGCCGGCGGCACGGGCGCGGCCTCGGCCGCGGCGGCGTCGCTCGCGTCCACCTCGGTCGGCGCCTTGCCTCCGTAGAAGAGATCGAAGGTGATCGCATCGCGCGGGATCGCGGCCATGCGCACGCGCTCGACGAGGATGTTCTCCACCACCCCGCCGCGGCCGCGCGTGCTCTTGAAACGCAGACCCACGTCGGTGCCGGTGAGTTCGCAGTCGCTCACGCGCACGTCGCGCACGCCGCTCGACATCTCGCTGCCGATGACAAAACCGCCATGGCCGTGCAGCACGCGGCAGCGCCGCACGGTGATCCGCTCGGTCGGCCGCTGGCGGCGGCGCCCGGCCTCGTCGCGGCCGGACTTCAGGCAGATGGCGTCGTCGCCCACGTCAAAAGTCGAGTCCTCCACCAGCACGTCGCGGCAGGAGTCAAGGTCGAGGCCGTCACCGTTCTGCGCATACCAGGGATTGGTCACGGTCACGCGCCGCACGGCGAGGTGCTCGCAATAGAGCGGATGGATGTTCCAGGCCGGCGAGTTCTGGAACGTCACACCCTCGAGCAGCACGCGGCGGCAGTCGCGCAGCGAGACCATCACGGGGCGGAGCGCGTCGCGGATGGCTGCGAGCTTCTGCGGATCGCGCGTGCCGCGCGCGCTGGGAGACTCGTTGCCCTCGAGCGATCCGGCCGATGGATACCAAATGTCGCCCCTGGGGTTGAGCACGCCTCCGGAGGCGACGAGCGCGGCCCACTGCTCGGGCGTCTGCTTGGACTTTTTCACCGGGCGCCAGACCTGGCCGGAGCCGTCGATCGTGCCCTCGCCGGTGATGGCGATGTCCTCGAGGCCGTTGCCCGAGATCGGCGACTGGCAGCGCCAGGACCTGCCGCCCTCGAAGTCGGTCTCGACCAGCGGGTAGTCGTCGCGGTTTTCGCTGAAGCGGATGAGCGCGCCCTTCTCAAGGTGCAGCGCCACGCGGCTGCGCAGCACGATCGGCCCGGTGCGCCACTCGCCGGCCGGCACGATCACGCGCCCGCCACCCTGCGCGGCCACGCGTTCGATCGCCGCGGCGAAGGCCGCGGTCGCAGGCGTGCGCCCATCGGCCACGGCGCCGAAGTCGGTCAGTCTCACCGACCGCTCCGGAATCGCGGGGAGCTGGACGGCAGGCAGGTCCCTGACCCGGACGGCGGCTGGCAGCGAGGAAAGCATCGCGCCGAGCGCGGCGGCAACAAGGAGGCTCCGGCTCATCGAACGAAACGGGGTAAGCATCGCCCCACCGTATACACCCCGGCGCGCGAAATCACGAGTCGCGGCGCGCGCGTCGTTGCGCAACGCGGCCGGGCGCGGCGCGCATCGGACTTGCCCGCGCACGCGCACCGGCAAGAACACCTCGCGATGCCTGCCGCGCCGCTCGCCCGTTCGCCGACTGTGTTGGTTCTTCTCGCCCTCGTGATCTCGGCGCTCGGCGGCGCGCCGGCCCACGCGGCCAAGGCTCCGCCGGCGGCGAAACCCTCGCCCGATGCCGCGGCCGAATTGCAGACTCTCGTCTTCGGCCTGGCCGACCGCTACGTGCAGGGCTACGCGGAGCTGCTCACCGAACTCACCGCCGCAGACACCACGCCGGCGCCGCTGCGCCTCACGGTGCAACTCGAGAAGGTGCACACCGCATCGGCCGTCTACTCGCTCGCGGCCGGACCGAGCCCGGAGGCGGCGCTGCTTGACATGATGGCGCTTTCGACGCTGCGCCGCCTGCAGCTGGAGAAAAATCTCGAGGCGCGCTTCGGCGCGGCAGCCGCGGCGCAGGCGGGACGGCTCGTGGCATTCTCGCGCGCGGCGGAGCAGGAGATCTGGACAGCGGCGGCGCGCTACGTGTCGAAGGACCAGGCCGCCGAACTGCGCCGCCTCGCAGAGGCGTGGTTCGCGCAGAACGCCGACCTCGAGTTCAGCTCGCTCGTGCACTTCCATGATTTCTACGCGGCCAACACCGCGGGCGCGCTCGGCGAGGTGATGCGCGGCGGCAGCCGTGGCATGCTCGGGCCGTTGCGCGACGCAGTCGCGTCGATCGACGAAGCGCGGCTGGTGAGCGAGCGGGCGATGTTTCTCTCCGTGCGTCTGCCGCTGCTCGCGCGCTGGCAGGCCGAGGCCCTCGCCTATCGCGCGCTCACGCTGCCGGAATCGCGCGAACTCCTCGGCGCCGCCGGCACGCTCACCACTGCGGCGACCGACATGGCGCGGCAACTCGACGAACTTCCCGCAAAACTCACGGAGGAGCGGCGCGCCCTGCTCGACGGCGCGACCGCGCTCACCGGCCAGCTCGGGCAGGTCGTGGCCGATGCCCGCACCGCGGTGGACGCCGCCCAGCCGCTCGTCGGCGACGCGCGCGCGACGGGCGAGTTCGCGCGGGCCACGGCGGCGGATTTCCGTACCGCGCTCGACACGCTCGCCGCGATCCAGCGAACGCACGCCGCGAGCGCGGTCGGCAACGCCACGCCGGAACAGGTTCTCGGGGCCCTGCGCGAGGCCCGGCAGACAGCCGAAGTCTCGCTCCAGCTCGTGCAGGCGCTCGAGCGCGCCGTCGCGTCAGCGGAAGCCGGGCGCCCGTCCGTCCTGAGCGAGGCCCTGGCCGCAAGCGAAGCCTCGGCCCGCCGCACCATCGACCACGCCGCGTGGCGCGCCGCGCAGGTGCTGGGCGGGGCGATCGTGCTCTGGGGTGTCGTGGCTTGGGCGCTCAGTCGCCGGATGGCCTCCGGGAAATAGTTCTTGCGCGCCCGACCGGGCTCGTGCCAGAACCACCGCCCTTCCTGAGCCGAGGTGGCGGAATTGGCAGACGCACTAGATTCAGGGTCTAGCGCCCCTTAAAGGCGTAGGGGTTCGACTCCCCTCCTCGGCACCACCTTCGCGCCCGCAGGGCGCGAATCGCCGCCGGTCGCGAGACTCGCATCGGTTTCATGGCGTGGGGGTACTATCCCGCCGAAGCCCCGACATTACGCCGTCGCCGACGACGTGCCTCGCCCGCCAGCGCGGACGCGGGCTCAGTCCATCGCGCCTGATTCGGGCTCGGGCGCGCGCCGCATTACGGGATGCGCATCGACCACACGGATGCGCCGGATCAACCATGCGCCCACGGCCAGAAACCCGAGTGAGAGCCAGCCCGCCCACGCGTAGCGCTCGAGCCGTCCGTCCGCCGCCTCGATCACGATCCATCCCGACAGGCTCGAGGCCACCGCGCCGAAGGCGGCCTGGATCGCGGAGTTGAGGCTCATAAAACCGCCGCGCAGCCGCGCCTCCACGCTCATCGTCACCAGCGCCATCGACGGCGTCCAACGCCCGCCCATCGACACGATGAACGCCGTCGTGATCACCAGCACCACCCACAAGGGCCACGCGTCGAGGTGCGTGACCAGCACGACCGGCACGATGGCGAAGAGGGCCATGCCGTCGAAGACCCGGACATGCCCGAAGCGGTCGCCGAGTCGGCCGAGGATGTTGTTGGTCGCGAGGGTGGCGAGGCCGCCGCAGGCGTAGACCAGCGTGAGCGCATGCTCGGAGGCTCCGCCGTTGCGCACGACCGCGGTGGCGAGGAACGGCACCATGATCATGCCGGACATCGTCAGCATCACGACGAGCCCGAAGGCACGCAGGTGATTCGCCTGGGTGAGGATCTCGCGCACGCGCTGCCATGCCGACTGGGTGCCGCGATGCACGAGGTGCGCGTCGACGCGCGGCAGCACGGCGAGGCCGGCGAGATTGACCACGACGGCCACGCCCGAGAGCGCGAAAAACGGCATGTGCCAGTCCGCACGCGCCGCGAGCCACAGGCCCGCCGGCACGCCGAAGATTTGCGCGAGCGAGAAACCCGACATGACGAACGCCATGCCCGCACCGCGACGCTCGGGCGGAACGACGTCGCCCACCATGGCCGTGACGACCGAGCCCGCCACGCCACCAAACGCCCCGGCCAGGACACGCGCGCCCAGCAGCATCGTGTAGCTCGTCGCCAGGCCGCACGCCGCCGTCGCCACCGCGAAACCCGCGAAGAGCAGCAGCAGCGCGCGCTTCCGATCAAAACGATCGAGCACGAAACTCGCCAGGAATCCGCACACCCCGGCGCTGAAGCCGTACGAAGCCACGAGCCGCGCGAACAACTCCGGCCCCAGGTCAAACGCCCGCATGAGCTGCGGCCCGAGCGGCATCATGATCATGAAATCCATGACGTGCGTGAACTGAACGCACGCGAGCAGGAGCAGCGTGCCGCGAAGCCGGCCGGGTGAGAGCGTGATCATGCGCGCAAGCTGCGCAGTGGATGGAGCCCGGGCCGCGGGTCAAACCCCGTCCGCACTCCGCCGCCGTGCCCTGTATCCGGGAAATCCTTTAATGACCCACATATCCCGCAATTAACCTGACGCGGGCCCACCGGATCGTTTGTCTCCGACGCGCATGGCAGGCACCACTCCCCAAACCACCGACCGCCCGCAAGCGACCACGGCGCCGCGCGACGATCGGTTTCCGCCCGGCATTCCCTACATCGTCGGCAATGAGGCGGCCGAGCGCTTCAGTTTCTACGGCATGCGCCAGATCCTCTACGTGTATCTGGTGGGCCTGTTCCTCGGGTTCACGGCCGAGGAGGCGGCGGACCCCGCGCTGGTGGAGTCGGCGCGCGTGCACGCCACGCAGGTGCAGCACCTGTTCATCGCGGGCGCCTACCTGTCGCCGCTCATCGGCGCGATCCTCGCCGATCGCCTCTGGGGCAAATACAAGGTGATTTTCTGGATCTCGCTCCTCTACGTCGTCGGGCACGCCGCCCTCGCGATCGGCGGCCGATTCGGAGCGCTGGGCGATCTCGACGGCGCCCGCGTCGGCATGTTCGCCGGCCTTCTGCTCATCGCGCTCGGCGCGGGCGGCATCAAGCCCTGCGTTTCGGCCAATGTCGGCGACCAGTTCACCTCGAAGAACGCGCACCTCGTACCGCGCATCTTCCAGATTTTCTACTTCACGATCAACTTCGGGTCGTTCTTCGCGAGCGTGCTCACGCCGTGGCTCTACCAGCGCTACGGCGCGGAGGTGGCGTTCGGCGTGCCGGGCGTGCTCATGGGCGTGGCGACATTTGTCTTCTGGCTCGGACGCAAGCGCTTCGTGCGCGTGCCGCCGAGCCCGGGCGGGAGCATCGGGCGGCTGGATTTCGCGGCGTCGTCGCTGATGACGATCCCGCTGCTCATCCTCATCTACATCCTGCTCGAGGAGTCGGAGCACCTCGTCGATGCCGCCACCTCGGGCGGCGCGGCCGCCGTCGGCCGCGCGCTCGCCACGATGTCCACGCAGTATCTCTGGCACGTCGTCGTGGCGGCGGGCGCGCTCGTCGCCGGCGTCATCGTCGCCCAACTACGCCAGGCCCGGCAGCGCGACCACGGGTTCCTCGCCGTGCTGATCTACAGCTTCCTGCACCGGCGCGAACGCCGCCCGGACGAGGATTTCTGGGGGCCGGCCCGGCGCGCCTTCGGCGACGAGGCGGCCGAGGGCCCGCCCGCCGTGCTGCGCATCATCGTCGTCTTTTCGATGGTGAGCGTGTTTTGGGCGCTGTTTGACCAGCACTCGTCGACCTGGGTCGAGCAGGCCAAGGCCATGGACCTGCGGCTCGTCGTGCCGGCGGTCGTGTGGACCTGGTGGTTCATTCCCGTGACGATCGTCTCGGCCATCTTTGGCGCTCTCTGGCTCCTGCTGTGGGTGGCCAATCGCCCGATGCGGCGCGCGACGGTGTGGGCCTTCATCGGCCTGATCGTCGCGTGGGGCCTCGGCTCCGTGGCCGTGCAGGCCGCGCGGGGCGAGTCGCGCACGATCGATCTGCTCGCCTCGCAAATATCCGCGCTCAATCCGCTGCTCATCATGATCATCATTCCGGTGCTCAATCTCCTCGTGCTGCGGCCGCTCGAGCGCCGCGGCCGGCCGATGAGCCCGCTCGCGCGCATGACGCTGGGCATGTTCCTCGCCGCCGCCTCCTTTGCGGCGGTGGCCGTGCTGCAGCGTCGCATCGAAGCCGCGCCGCCCGGCTCGATCCCCGTGCTCTGGCAGCTCGTGCCCTACTTCGTGCTAACGACCTCCGAGGTGCTGATCTCGATCACCGGGCTCGAGTTCGCCTACACGCAGGCGCCGCGCGCGATGAAGTCGACGATCATGGGCTTCTGGTTCCTGTGCGTGACCTTCGGCAACGTGCTCGTGGCCTTCCTCGCGCCGCTGCAGAAGCTCTCGCTCGGCACGTTCTTCTGGACGTTTGCCGCGATCATGGGTGCCGCCGCCCTGCTCTTCGCGCTGCTCGCGTCACGGTATCGAGGGAAAACCTACATGCAGTCTTGAAACCCGCGGGGCCCGACCCGTTTCCCGTCCTATCTGCGATGAACACCGGCCCACGTTCCGGGCTTTCGCCCACCCTCGTCGTCCTCACACTCGCGCTCCTCATGACCGCGACCCACTCCGCCGCCGCGGCGCCCGATGCCGCGCCCGCCGACAACCCGCTCCTCGCCGAGCGCTGGGACACGCCCTTCGGCGTACCGCCCTTCGACCTGATACGCGACGAGCATTTCCTGCCCGCGTTCGAGCAGGCCATGGCGCGGAAACGCGCCGAGGTCGCCGCGATCTCGGCCCGCACCGACGTGCCGACCTTCGAGAACACCATCGCCGCGCTCGACCGCACCGGCGTGCTGCTCGAGCAGGTGGAGAGCGTGTTCTCCAACCTCAACTCGGCCGACACGAACGACACGCGCCAGTCCATCGCCCGCACGCTCGCGCCGCAGCGCGCCGCGCTCAACGACGACATCCTGCTCGACCCGGCGCTCTTCGCGCGCGTCAAGGCCGTGTGGGACACCCGCGAGCAGGCGGAGTTGACCCACGACCAACTCCGCCTCCTGCGCGAGACCTACCGCACGTTCGTGCGCGGCGGCGCGGCGCTGACGCCGGAGCAGAAGGAACGCTTCCGCGCCATCAACCGCGAGCTCGCCTCGCTGTCGGTGGCTTTTGGAGACAACGTGCTCAAGGCGACCAACGCCTACCGCCTCGTCGTCGACGACCCGGCCGACCTCGCCGGCTTGTCCCCGCGCGTCGTCCAGGGCGCCGCCGACGCCGCCCAGGCCGCGGGCCTCGAGGGCAAGTGGGTGTTTACGCTGCACTGGCCGAGCCTCTGGCCGTTCATGGAGGCGGCGCACCATCGCGCCTTGCGCGAGAAGCTCCTCGCCGCCTACGCCACGCGCACGGGCGAGGGGTCGGTGGCGGACAACCGCCCGGTGCTCACGCGCACGGCCGGCCTGCGGGCCGAGCGCGCCCGGCTGCTCGGCTATGCGTCGCACGCCGACTACGTGCTGGAGGACCGCATGGCCGAGACACCGGCGCGCGCCCGCGGCCTGCTCGACCAGGTCTGGCCGGCGGCGCGGACCGTGGCCGCACGCGAGGCGAAGGACATGCAGGCGATGATCGACGCCGCGGGCGGCGGCTTCCGCCTGGGCGCGGCCGACTGGCGCTACTTCGCCGAGAAGATCCGCCGCGAGCGTTACGCCCTCGATGAGGGCGCGGTGCGCGCCTACTTCCCGCTCGAGCGCGTGCGCGCGGGCGCCTTCGAGGTCGCGCAGCGCCTCTACGGCATCACCGTGACCGAGCGGCCCGACCTGCCGACCTACCATCCCGAGGTGAAGGCCTTCGAGGTGAAGGAGGCGGACGGACGGCACATCGGCGTATTCTACACCGACTATTTCCCGCGTCCGGGCAAACGCTCGGGCGCGTGGTCGAGCAGCTACCGCAGCCAGCGCATCGCCGACGACGGCACCTTCATCACGCCCGTCGTGGTCAACGTCGGCAACTTCTCCCGCCCGAGCGGCGACGACCCGGCCCTGCTCAGTCTCGACGAAGTGGAGACGCTCTTCCACGAGTTCGGCCACGGGCTGCACGCGCTCTTTCAGCGCGTGGCCTACCGCGGCATCCGGCGCACGCCGACGGACTTCGTCGAGCTGCCGTCGCAGATCATGGAGAACTGGGCATTCGAACCCGCGGTGCTCGCGCTCTATGCGCGGCACTACCAGACCGGTGCGCCGATGCCCGATGATCTCGTGCGCGCCATCCGCCGCGCGAAGACGTTCAACCAGGGCTTCGCCACCGTCGAGTACGCCGCCGCGGCCTACCTCGACCTCGCCTGGCACACCTGGACGGAGCCACAGGAGGTCGATGCCGACGCCTTCGAGCGCACGACGCTCGAGCGCCTGGGCATGCCGGCCGAGATCCTGCCGCGCTACCGCAGCACGTATTTCCAGCACATCTTCTCGGGCGGGTACTCGGCCGGCTACTACAGCTACCTGTGGAGCGCGGTGCTCGATGCCGATGCCTTCGAGGCGTTTCGCGAGAAGGGGTTGTTCGACCCGGCCACGGCCGCCGCCTTCCGCCGGGAGATCCTCGAGCGGGGCGGCAGCGAGGATGCGCTGGCGATGTATCTGAGGTTCCGCGGGCGCGAGCCGCGCGTCGAGCCGCTGCTCGCCCGCCGCGGGCTGCTCGACAGCGGTGCCGACGCTGGAGAAAAACGCGTCGAAGTCGCACCGAACTGAACTCCGGGCGTGATCCCGACGCGATCGTCCCTCTAGAGTGCCCGGCACCGCATGAAGATCCTCGTCGCCGACGATGACCAGGCCTCCCGCCGCCTCGTGGCCGCGTTCCTCCGACGCGCCGACCACGAGGTTGTCGACGTCGAGTCGGGCGAGGCGGCGATCGAGAAGATGATCGAGCCCGACCCGCCGGCCATCACGATCATCGATTGGGTCATGCCCGGGATGAGCGGCCCGGATGTGGTCTCGAAACTGCGCGACATGGCGCTGCGCCACCGGCCGTATGTGATCCTGCTCAGCGCGAAAAACGACAAGGCCTCGATCGCCGAGGGCCTCGACGCCGGGGCCGACGACTTTCTCACCAAGCCCTTCAATCCCCTCGAAATGCTCGCGCGGGTGCGCGTGGCCGAGCGGACCCTGCAGGTGCAGCGCGAACTCCAGCAGCACATCGACGATCTCGAGGCGCTGGCCCAGCGCTACAATCTGCTCGGCGAGTTGATCGGCGGCCCGCGCGGGACGCGCGGCGAGCGGCCGGCCGCCGTCGCCCCGGCAGCCGCGAGCCCGCGCCCGGCCGTGGCGATCGGCAGCACGCGGCTGCGCCCGGACGAGATCGACGCGCTCGCCCAGCGCGCGCTCGCCGAGGTCGGCCTGGGCGAGGTGCACACCGTCGCCTACGACGCAGGCATGCCCAAGGCGTCTGCGCCCATCGTGCTCGCCTGGTCGGGCATGGTGCTGGCCGGCGAGAAGTGCTGGATCGACCTGCTCCTTCAGGTCGATGAGGCGGGCGCGCAGGCCCTGCACGCCGCGGCCCTGCACCGGCGTCCGACCTCCGAGCGCGAGGCCCGGCGTTTCCTCGCCGAAGTCCACACCATCGTCACCTCGGCCTTTCGCGGCGCGCTGCAAGCGCGCGGCGCCGACATCCTTTCGCCCGGCCTCTCTCGCGCGGTCGAGCGGCATCCCGGCGCGCCGGCGTTGCCCCTGCCGGATGACACCGTGCACCGCGCCTTCGGCGTCGAGGGCACCACGCTCACGCTCGTCATCGCGCGCAGCGCGTGCGCGATCCAGTATAAGGACCCGCGCGATCTCGCCACGGGGCAGATCGTGGCCACGGACTTTCCGCCGCCAGAGATCGATGCGATCCCGCTGGTCACGCGCGGCTCGGTCATCAACGAGCGTTTCATCGGCAAGCTCGTGGCCTACGCCCAGCGCGAGGGCGCCCGGCTGGGCGTGCCGGTCTTTGCCCCGTCGATGTTGTCGGCGCGGGTGTAGGGAGGAGCGAGCGCGGGGCCGCCGGCGACCGGTTCTTTGGGTTTGCCCCTCCTCGGCGGTTGCCGGCATGGTCTACCGACCCTGACGGAACACCCATGAAGAAAGAAGCGGTTCTCTCCAAACTCCACGCCGAGAAGGTCGTGGGCATCATCCGCGCCGACAGCGCCGACGGCCTCGCCGATTGTGCCAAGGCTCTCGCGGCCGGCGGTCTGACCAGCATCGAGCTGACCATGACCACGCCGGGCGCGATCAAGGTGATGGAGCAGGTCACCTCCGCCCTGCCCGATTTCATCTTCGGCCTCGGCACGGTGCTCGACGCCGAGACCGCGCGGGCCGGCATCCTCGCCGGCGCGAAGTTCATCGTCACCCCGGCGCTGCGCCCGGAGGTCATCACGCTGTGCCGCCGCTACTCCGTGCCGGTCTTCGCCGGTGCGCTCACGCCCACCGAGATCGTCAACGCCTGGGAAGCCGGCGCCGACGCGGTGAAGATTTTCCCGGCCGAATTCTTCGGGCCGGCCTACATCAAGTCCATCAAGGGGCCGCTGCCGCACATCGATTTCGTCCCGACGGGCGGCGTCACGCCCGAGACGGTGGGTGATTTTCTCAAGGCCGGGGCCTGGGCCACGGGGGCGGGCAGCGCGCTGGTCGACGCCAAGGCGCTCAAGGCCAAGGACTGGGCCACAATCACCGCGCGCGCCCAGGCCTTCGTCAAGGCCGTGGCCGCCGTGAAGGGCTGATGATGCGGCCGCGCCACCTTCGCCCCTGGGGCGCGCGGTCGACGGCCTCGCGCGTGCTCGCCGGAACAGTCGCTGTGCTGGTGCTCGGCGGCTGCTCGGTAAAGCAGTTCGCCATCAAACAAGTCGGCTCCGCCCTCGCTTCAAGCGCCGGCGGGGCCTTCGCGGCCGAAAGCGACCCGGAGTTCGCCGGGCAGGCCGTGCCGTTCAGCCTCAAGCTGATCGAGACGCTCATCTGGGAGCAGCCGGACAACGACGAACTGCTCATGGCCGCGGCCGGCGGCTTCACGCAATATGCGTTCGTCTGGGTGCAGCAGCCGGCGGACTTCATCGAAGCCGATGATTTTGCCGCGGCGCAACACGGCCACGTGCGCGCACGCGCCTTCTACCTTCGCGCGCACGACTACGCCATGCGCGGGCTGGAGGCGCGTCACGCGGGTTTTGCCGAGGCGTTTGCGCGCGACCCGTTCGCCGCCGTCGCGACGCTGCGCAAAGCCGACGTCGGGCTCATGTACTGGGCCTGCACCTCGCTCGGCGCCGCCATCTCCCTGGGCAAGACGGAGCCCGCGCTCGTCGCGCGCCAGCCGCAGGTCGAGGCGCTGGTCGACCGCGCGGTCGCGCTCGATCCGACCTGGGGCGACGGCACGCTGCGGGAGTTTCTCATGAGCTACGAACTCGCACGACCCGGCGCGGGCGCCGAGGGCATCCGCAAGGCGCGCGCTCTCTTCGACCAGATCGTGGCCGAAAGCCGGGGGCAGAGTGCGAGCCCGTTCGTGGTGTTTGCCGAGTCCGTCAGCGTGGGACAGCAAAACCGCGCGGAGTTCACCCAACTGCTCCAGCGCGCGCTCGCCATCGACGTGACCAAGACCGAGAAGAACCGCCTCGCCAATGTCGTCATGCAAGAACGCGCCCGCTGGCTCCTCGGCCGCGTCGATGAACTTTTCCTCGAATAGCCGGTCGCTCTGAGTGACCGCCGCGGAGGCACCGCCGGTCATCGCCTCACCGTGTCCCCGCCGTCTCCTTCCCGCATGTTCCCTTTCGTCACGATGTTCCGCCGCACCTCGCTTCATCTTCTCACGCTCGTCCTGATACTCGCCGCGTCAGCGCTGCCGGCCGCGGCCAAGCCCGCCCGGGTCAAACTCGCGACCCTCGCGCCCAAGGGCACCTCGTTCCATCTCATCCTGCAGGAGATGGCGCAGGGCTGGAAAACCGGGCCGGATGGCGGCGTGGCGGTGACGATGTTCACCGACGGCACCATGGGCGGCGAGTCCGACATGGTGCGCCGGATGCGCCTCGGGCAGTTGCACGCGGGCCTGATCACCACCGCGGGCCTGGGCGACATCGAGGGCGGAGTCTCCGGCCTGCAGAACATCCCGATGGCCTACCGTTCGCTCGACGAGGTCGAGCACGTCCTCGCCGTGATGGCGCCGAAGTACGAGCAGAAGATGTATGAGAAGGGCTTCGTCGTGCTCGGGTGGTTCGACTCGGGTTGGATCAATTTCTTCTCCAAGAAACCGCTCATCGAGCCGGCCGACCTGCGCGGCGAGAAGGTCTTCGTCATCGCCAACAGCCCGGGCACGGTCGAGGTGGTGCGGGAACTCTCGATGCAGCCCGTCGTGCTCGAGCCGACCGACATCCTGGTGAGCCTGCAGACGGGCCTGATCACGGTCGTGACGGCGCCGCCGTTCTACGGTCTGGCCGGACAATTCTACCAGCCCGCGCCGCACTTTCTCCCGCTGAACTGGGCGCCGCTCGTCGGCGGCCTGGTCATCACCCGCAAGGTCTGGGACGACCTCTCCCCGGCGCAGCAGGAACTCCTGAAACGCACCGGGACCGAGGCCTGCCAGAAGATCCGCACCGCCGCGCGGGCGGAGATGCTCGAGTCGATCACGGCGATGGAGAGCCGCGGCCTGATCGTGCACAAGATCGACACCGCGCTCGAGAAGAAGTGGATCGAGTTTTTCGATACGGTGCAGCCGAAGACGCGCGGCACTGTCGTGCCGGCCGACGACTACGACGCGATCATGGGCACGCTCGCCACGCATCGCGCGAACCATCCGGCGCCGGCCGCACCCTGACGCCGTGTCCGACACCGCGTCGCCAGCCACTCCGCCCCCGCAGGCCGCGACTCCGCACCGCCCGCTCGTCTGGCGCATCCTGCACGGGGTCGAGGACGCGGCGCTGGTCCTCGCGCTCGCGGCGGTGGTCCTGATCCCGCTGGCGGAGATCGTGGCGCGCACGGTGTTCAAGGCCGGCGTGCCGGGTGGCAACTGGCTCACGCAGCATCTCACGCTCTTCATCAGCATGTTCGGTGGTGCGCTGGCGGCGCGCGAGTCGCGGCTGCTCACCATCACGCAGGGTTTTGCGAAGGCGCGCGCGCCGTGGGGCGCGGTGTTCGAAATCATGCGCGCAGGCATCTCGGCCGGCATCGCGTTGCTGCTCGCCAAGGGAAGCTGGGAGTTCCTGCTTTCCGAGCGCACGACCGGCGTGTCCTCCGCCATCGGCCTGCCGGTATGGGCGGCGCAGACACCGCTGCTCGCGGGTTTTCTCATCATCGCCGTGCGGCTACTCCTGCGCTGCAGCCCTCGCTGGCCGGTGCGCCTCGCGGCCGCGGCCCTCGCCGCGGGCCTCGCGCTCATCGTGCTCCGGATCGAGCCGGAGACGAACACACTGCCACACGTCCTGCTCGGCGCGATCTTCGTCGCGGTGGTGCTGGGAGCGCCGATCTTCGTGCTGCTCGGTGGTGCCGCCCTCGTCCTGCTCTGGGGCGGTGGTGTGACCCTCGCCGCCGCGACCGTCTCGCAGTACAGCCTCGCGACCAACGGGGTGATCCCGTCGCTGCCGCTCTTCACCCTGGCCGGCTACTTCCTCGCCGAGGGCGGCACCTCCCAGCGCATGATCCGCCTGCTGCGCGCGCTCGTGGGCGACATGCGCGCGGGACCGGCGATCGTCACGGTCGGCGCGTGCGCATTCTTCACCTCGCTCACCGGCGCCTCGGGCGTGACGATCCTCGCGCTCGGCGGCCTGCTCGTGCCCTTCCTCGTCAGTGCGCGCTACCCGGAGCGCACGGCCATCGGGCTGCTCACCGGATCGGGCTCGATCGGCCTGCTCTTCGCGCCGTGTCTGCCGCTCATCGTCTACGCGATCGTGGCCGACGTGGAGATCAAGGCCATGTTCCTCGCCGGCATCGTGCCGGGCCTGCTGCTCGCGGTCACGACGGCGGCATGGGCCGCGTGGATACGGCCTGCGTCCGCCGCGGACGCGGCGGGCTGGACCTTCAACGCGCGCGAGGCGTTCGCGGCCACGCGCGAGGCCTTTTGGGAACTGCTCATCCCGGTCGTCAGCCTCGGTGCGATCTTCTCGGGCCTGGCCAACCCCGTGGAGGCCGCGGCGGTCACCGCCCTCTACGCGTTCGTGATCGAGGCATTCGTCTATCGCGACCTCAAGCCCCGCTCGATGGTGCACGCGATGAAGGAGAGCGGACTGCTCATCGGCGGCGTGCTGCTCGTGCTCGCCGTGGCGCAGTCGTTCACCAACTACCTGGTCGACGAGCAGGTGCCGTCGCGCCTGATCGACCTCGTGCAGGCGCACGTCAGTTCGCGTGTCGTGTTCATCATCGGCCTCACCGTGGTGCTCCTGATCGTCGGCTGCCTGATGGACGTCTTCTCCGCCATCATCGTGGTGGTGCCGCTCATCGTGCCGCTCGGCGCCCTCTACGGCATCAGCCCGGTGCACCTGGGCATCCTGTTTCTCGCCAACCTCGGGCTCGGCTTTCTCACGCCGCCCGTGGGTATGAGCCTGTTCCTCGCCTCCTATCGCTTCAACCGCCCGATGAGCGAGGTCCTGCGCGCCTCGCTCCCCTACTTCTGGCTGCAGTTCGCCATCGTGCTGCTCATCAGCTTCTGGCCCGACCTCTCCCTGGCATTGCCGCGCTGGCTCGGGTTCTCGTGAGGACGACACCGGCCGACGGCCGATGGTCGTTGCTCTCATTTTGGACTGACGCACCGCTCGCCGGTCCCGGCCAATCCGCTTCGAGTCAGGAGCGCGCCCCGGAGACCCCGGAAACACGACTGCGACACCACGGGCCAGCCGGTAAAAACTAGAGCGGCAGCCGTTTTTCTGCTGGCCATCGGGGCATTGGGGATTTACCGGTAAATCCTACCTCGTTTAGACCCCTCGCGTTCCCGCTATGAAATTTACGGATGGCAACTGGATGCTTCAGCCCGGTGTGCAGGCACACTACCCGGCGGAGGCCTATTATGTCTCGGAAGATCACGGCTCCCTCGTGATCAGCGCGCCCACGCGCCACATCCGCCACCGCGGCGACACGCTCACGGGTCCGATGCTGACGATCACGCTCAGCTCGCCGATTGAGGACGTGATCAAGGTTCGCATCGAACACTACGCCGGCGCCGCCGAGCGCGGTCCGTTCATCGAGCTCCAGCCGGTCAATGCGCCGAAGACCGAGACGCGCATCGACGAGAAGTCCGCCTCCTTCAAGTCCGGCCAGCTCGAGGCCCGTCTCACACGCGGCGACGCCTGGGAACTCGCCTTCATCGGCGGCGGCCGCGTGCTCACGAAGAGTGGCTTCCGCGGCATGGGTTACGTCCAGCACGCGACGCAGGGCACGTTCGTGCATGAGCAACTCCAGCTCGGCGTCGGCGAACAGGTCTACGGCCTGGGCGAACGTTTCACGGCCTTCACCAAGAACGGCCAGGTGATCGAGAACTGGAACAAGGACGGTGGCACCGGATCCGACCAGGCCTACAAGTCCGTCCCCTTCTATCTCACCAACCGCGGCTACGGCGTGCTCGTCAACGAGCTCGGCGGCGTCTCCTTCGAGGTTGCCTCGGAGAAGGTCTCGCGCGTGCAGTTCAGCGTCCCGGGCGAGCGCCTCGAGTATTACGTGATCCACGGCCCCACGCCGAAGGACGTGCTGCGCAAGCTCACCGCGCTGACCGGCCGCCCCGCGCTGCCGCCGGCGTGGTCGTTTGGCCTGTGGCTCACGACGTCGTTCACCACGAGCTACGACGAGGCCACGGTGACGAGCTTCATCGAGGGCATGAAGGAGCGCGACCTGCCGCTGCACGTGTTCCACTTCGACTGTTTCTGGATGAAGGCCTTCGACTGGTGCTCGTTCGAGTGGGACCCGAAGACCTTCCCCGACCCGATCGGCATGCTGCGCCGCCTGCACAAGCGCGGGCTGAAGATCTGCGTCTGGATCAATCCGTATATCGCGCAGCACTCGCGCCTCTTCGACGAAGGCCGCCGCGGCGGATTCCTGCTCAAGAAGCCGAACGGCGAGGTGTGGCAGACCGACCAGTGGCAGCCCGGCATGGGCATCGTCGACTTCACCAACCCCGACGCGCGCCGCTGGTTTGCCGAGCACCTGCGTCAACTCGTCGAGATCGGCGTGGATTGCTTCAAGACCGACTTCGGCGAGCGCATCCCGACGGACGTGGCCTGGTTCGACGGCTCGGACCCGCAGAAGATGCACAACCACTACGCCGTGATCTACAACGAGGTGGTCTTCGGCGTCCTGGAAAAGTCGATCGGCCGCGGCGAGGCCGTGGTCTTCGCGCGCTCCGCCACGGTCGGCGGACAGAAGTTCCCGGTCCACTGGGGTGGCGACTGCAACTCGACGTTCGAGTCGATGGCCGAGAGCTTGCGCGGCGGCCTCTCGCTCAGCCTCTGCGGTTTCGGCTACTGGAGCCACGACATCGGCGGCTTCGAGGGCCTGCCGCCCGCGGCGATCTACAAGCGCTGGCTCGCCTTCGGCCTGATGTCCTCACACAGCCGCCTGCACGGCAGCACGTCCTACCGCGTGCCGTGGAACTACGACAACGAGGCCTGCGACGTCCTGCGCACGTTCACGAAGATGAAGTGCCGCCTCATGCCCTACCTCTTCGGCGCCGCCGTGGAGGCGCACCGCGAGGGCATCCCGATGATGCGCGCGATGGTGCTGGAGTTTCCCGACGACCCGGCGTGTGACACGATCGACCGCCAGTATCTGCTCGGCCCGGCGCTGCTCGTGGCACCGGTGTTCTCGGAGGACGGTATCGTGGATTATTACCTCCCGGCCGGACGCTGGACCAACTTCCTCACCGGCGAGGTCGTGACCGGCGGTCGCTGGCAACGCGCGCAGCACGGTTTTCTCAGCATGCCGCTCTTCGTGCGCGAGAACTCCATCATCGCCATCGGCGCGCGCGACGACCGGCCCGATTACGACTACATGGAGGGCACGACGCTGCGCGTCTACGAACTCACCGACGGCGGCGTGGCCTCCTGCCTCGTGCCGACGACGGGCGGCGAGCGCGGAGCGCGCGTGACGCTGCGCCGCAGCGGGGCCGACGTGGACATGGGCATCGACGCACCCTCGGGTGCGGATCTCAAGGTGCAGCTTGTCGGCGTCAAGGCCGTCTCCGCCGTGAAGGGCAGCGCCACCGTGATCAACGACGCCGCCGGCGTGACCATCACCTTCGGCGGCGCCACGCGTTCCGTCCAGTTCCGCCTCGGCGGCGGATGATCGGACTGCGCCGGGACGACGGCCGCCCCGCGGCCT
>JACSRI010000060.1 GCA_014879845.1 Opitutaceae bacterium | reverse complement strand
CGCTTGGCACCATCGTATCCGGCACGCGCGCCACTCTCCGCGGTGGATTGCAGCGTGCGACTATCGATGCCTACTTCAACGCACTGTTCGTCTTTACTGCGGCACGCGTGGAGGCCAACTGGGGATCAACGGGCAAGGTGATCTGCATCCGAGACGACCAACTTCACGACTACATCGTCGACTTCAAGGCGCGACGACGACTCACGGCAGAAGAAGTGACCAAACTTGCCCAGGCATTTCTAGCTCTCGCTCACATGGACAGGGAGTTCGGCGCACCTCACGGTCGTGAAGAACAGAAGCCGAGTTCCGTCGGCTAGGGACTTCTTTCAGTTGCGGTAAACTTCTGCGAATGGCGGGCTGCTACCCTCGTGTGCCCCTTTGCCGAACTTGGGTCGCTAGACTTCGACTCGCGCCATGGCCGTGCTGATCGCGTGCAGGTAGTTGGGATGCCAGAGCTGGTGCTCGGCGTCGGGGACGTCGGTGTAGGTGGATCGGTGGTAGAAGTCGCGCACGGCGGTCGCGCGGCGGTGCATCTGCTCGTCCTCCAGCGCGCCGACGAGCACGTCGGCCGGGGTGTGCGCGTTGCCGGCGCGGTAGGAGATCATCCAGCGCTGCGGCTCGTCGTCGTCCTCGAGGAAGAAAGGCGAGATCGAGCCGAGGATCAGGTGCCGGGCGCGCAGCGCACCGAGATGCGCGTAGAGCGCGCCGAGGGAGAAGCCCATTACGATCTTGCCCGCCGTCTGCGCGTCGACCTGGGCGAAGAGCGCGGTCGAGTCAAAGTTCGGCTGCGCGCCCGTCCACTCGAGCCGGACAAACTCCGTCTCCCAGCCCGACGCGTGCACGAAATCGACAAACGGTCGGAAGCGGCGCTCGGCGCCCGGCATCGGCGGGACAATCGTCAGCAACGACATGGCCGCGCAGGCTGGCACCGCGGAGGGATGGGGCAAGGCGGGAAGCGGCGAAGGGTGGAGGCGTTCCGATCCGGTTTCCCGCTTCGTGCTGCGCACGACGGGCCCAATAAGGCACCGCTCCCGGTGTTTCGCTGCGCGAATCAGCTGACGCGGGTCGCCGTTTGTGCAGCAAACGGCTGGCAAGGCGCCGAGGTCGGAGGGACTTCGATCCGGCGATCCCGAAGATTCCCGCCAAGACTTTGGGTGGTTGTGCGTAGTCTTCACAGCGCCCGGGCCTCATGAAGTCGAGGCCTCGGCGGATGCGTACCCCCGACGCCCATGAACACCCCCGCAGACGAAATCGCCGCACCCACCGCAGGTGCCTGCAGCCCGAGAACGACTGTCACGACCTTCGTCGTGCTCTGTTACCTGTTCTCGTCCCCGATCTGGTACCTGAGCGCCCGTGCCGCTTCCGCGGAGAAAGGCGAATCCTCGCCCATGTTCTATTCGCTCGCGGTCATGGGATGTCCCGCGCTGGCGGCGTTCGTCACCAGCCTCTGGCGACGGCGCACCCTGCGCGGATTCGGGTGGGGTGTGGGCAAGGTGCGTTGGCTGCTCTGGGGAGCGATCATCCCGGTCCTGGCGGGGCTGGCGATGTTCAGCGTGGCGTGGATCTCCGGCGTGGCGCCCATCGATGCAGCCAAGTTTTCCAAAGTCCTCTCGCTCGGTTTCATTCCCTACTTTCTGGTCGGCATTGGCGTGAGCTGCGTCGCCGCGATGGGTGAAGAGATCGGTTGGCGGGGACTCTTCGTGCCCGAACTCGCACGGTGCACGGGGTTTTCCGGAGTGGCCCTGATCTCGGGCGCGATCTGGACGGTGTGGCACATCCCGCTCATCCTCTTCGGCTCCTACCATGGGACGGGCCCGGTGTGGCTCTCCCTCGCCGCGTTCGTCCCTCTCGCCATGGTCTCGGGCATCGCCCAGGCGTGGCTGCGCCTGGCTTCGGGCAGCGTCTGGGGCTCGGTGCTGATGCATGGTTTCTGGAACTATTTCATCCAGGCCTTCTTTCCCTACTTCACCCGGCAGACGCCGGCCGGGGAAAAGATGCTCGGCGAGTTCGGATGGCTCGTACCGGTCTTTTCCGTGCTGGTCGCTCCGATCTTCTGGCGCCTCGGCCAGCGTCTGCCCGACCTCGCGCCCGGAGCTTGCGCGGGGCGGCGGGGATGGTTTTCGTCCCGGGTGTGATCGCACCGACGGACATCCAGCTCATCGGCAACGAAATCGCCATCAAATGGGCCGACGGGGCCGAGACGTTCCTCGCCTGCCCTGCCCTGCGCGCGGCCTCGCCCAGCGCCGCCGCCAAGGGCGAGCCCGACATATTCGGGCGGATACACGGCGCCGAGGGTCGCAAGGACTTCGGCGGCGTGACCGTCCTGGGCTGGCAGGTGATCGGCAACTATGCCGTGCGCTTCGATTTCAGCGATGGCCACAACTCCGGCCTCTATTCCTACGAGCTGCTGCGCCAACTCGGCAACGCCGCGGCCCAGCCATGAAGGCGCCCGAGGCGGTCGATTTTGCCCGCGTGGAGGTGGTGACCTTCGACGCGGCCGGCACGCTGCTGCGTCCCCACCCCTCGGTCGGCGCGGTCTACCGCGAGGTGGCACTGACGCACGGCTGCGACCTGCCCGAGGACGCGCTCGACCAGGCCTTCCGCACGGCCTTCCACGCCGTATCCAAGGATCCCGCCGTGCTCGACCCAGAGGGGCGCGAACGCGATTTCTGGCGGCGGGTCGTGCTCCATGCCTTCCGCTCGCTCGGTCGTGCGCCAGCGCGCTTCGACGCCTTCTTCGAGGAGCTGTGGGATACATTCGCGCACGGCGCCCGCTGGCGCGTCTACGAACGCGCGCCCGAGACCCTCGCCACGCTGCGCGCCCGCGGCTACCGCCTGGGCGTGCTCTCCAACTGGGACAACCGGCTCCATCGCGTGCTCGAGGAGACGGGACTGCGCGTGCTCTTCGAGGTGGTGACGATCTCGAGCGAGGCCGGTGCCGAGAAACCGGATACCGCCATCTTCCGCCGGGCCGAGGCCGCGCACGCGATCGCGCCGGCCCTGACCCTGCACATCGGCGACAGCCTCAAGCACGACATCGAGGGCGCCCGCGCCGCGGGCTGGCCCGTGCTGCGCGTGCGCCACGACGGCGGCCCCGCCGCGCCCGGCGAGATCGGCTGCCTCTCGCAGCTGCTCGAGTTGCTGCCGGGACGCTGACGATCAGGCAAACCGGAGGTGGGCCACAGAGCCCACAGAGACGACACCGAGGTCACGGAGCCCCGGATGCCCCAGATGGATTTGGCCACAGGAGGCACAAAAGACACAAGAATAGTACCTTCTGAGTCTTGAGCCTTTTGTGCCTCTTGCGGCCAACCCTGCCTTTCTCCGTGAGCTCCGCGTCTCCTCCGTGACCTCCGTGGCCTATGCCTTGCCCAGAGCCTTCACGACGGCGGCGACGAGGACGTCGAGACTCGAGGATTTGGCCTCGAAGTCGACCGGGAGCTTCGCGGCGCGCAGGGCATCGCTGGTGATCGGGCCGATGCTGCCGAGGAGTGGGCGCTTCGCCGTATCCGAGAGCTGGAGCGCCGGGGCTTGGTCGACATAGGAGCGAACGCCGGAGGAACTGGTGAAGATTACGGCGTCGGCGCCGTGTTCGCGGAAGTCCACCGCAGCGGGCTCGTCGGACAGATCGGCCTGCTCGGTCTTGTAGGCCATGAAGCAGTCGACGATGGCACGCGCCTCCTCGAGCTTCTTCACGAGCACGTCGCGGTTCTGGTTGCCCGTCACGACGAGGACCTTGGCGCTGTCGAGGCTGCCGGTATCGATCAGGAGCTTCGCGAGTTCCTCGGCCACGGCCTTCTCCGGGGTGATCTCGACCTCGAGGTGCAGCGCGCGCACGGCTGCAGCCGTGGCCTCCCCCACGCAGGCGATGCGCATGACGCCGAGGGCGCGCAGGTCGGGGAAGACCTTGAAGAACGCATCGAAGAAGTGGCGCACGCCGTTGGCGCTGGTGAAGACGAGCCAGTCGTAGCTGCCGAGCTCGGGGAAGACCTCGGCCCACAGGTCCTTGTCGACCACGGGCGAGACACGCACGAGCGGGAGCTCGAGCACGCTGGCGCCGACGGCCTCGAGCCGCGCGGAGAGTTCGCCGGCCTGCTCGCGGTTGCGCGTCACGACGATGCGGCGGCCGAGCAGCGGGCGTTTCTCGAACCAGGCCACGGTCTCGCGCAGCCGCACGACCTCACCGATGACGACGATGGTGGGCGCGGCGAGGCCGGCCTTCGCGACCTGCGCCGCGAGCGTCCCGAGCGTGGCGACGACCGTGCGCTGGCGCCCGAGCGAGGCCCACTGGATGCAGGCGGCCGGTGTATCCGCGGTCAAACCACCAGCCTGCAGCTCGCGCGCGATCTCGTCGAGGTGCGCCATGGCCATGTAGAGGCAGAGCGTCGCGTGCCGGAGCGCGCCGAGGGCGCGCCAGTCGACGGCGACGCGCGGCTTCTCCTGCGACTCGTGACCGGTGGCGAAGACGAGCGTGGAGGCGACGTCGCGGTTGGTCAGCGGGATGCCGGCGAACGCGCCGGCGCCGAGCGCCGAGGTGATGCCCGGCACGATCTCGAAGCCGATGCCCGCAGCCGCGAGGTGCGTGGCCTCCTCGCCGCCGCGTCCGAAGACGAACGGATCGCCGCCCTTGAGCCGCACGACACGCCGGCCGGCGCGCGCGTGCTTCACGAGTTCGGCCTCGATCTCCTCCTGGGTGACGGACGGGCCGCCGGCGCGCTTGCCCACGCAGATCTGCAGGCAGTCGGCGCGGCAGAAACCGAGCAGGCCGCGATGCACCAAGCGGTCGTAGACCACGACGTCGGCGGTCTCGAGCAGCTCGCGACCGCGCACAGAAATGAGGCCCGGGTCACCGGGACCCGCACCGACGAGATGGACACTACCTTGGGCTGACATGGGAACGGAAGAAATGGAAGGTCACAGAGAGCACGGAGGAGACACAGAGTCCACAGAGCTATCTTTCAGCGTACGATCGCGATTGGTGCTGTCGAAGCCCAGCAACGATGAGAGCGCGTCGCAGCCAGAAGGAGTACACGAGGCGACTCTGTGATCTCTGTGCCGCCTCCGTGCCCTCTGTGACCCAAGGTTCGATCAGGGCCGCAGCTTGAGCTGGGTGAGGATGCGCTCGGCCACGCGGGCGGGCTCGAGGGCCTCGGTCAGGGCGATGGTGAACCGCTGGTAGCCGCAGTTCTCGTGGAAGAGGTGCACGCCGGTGCCGTCGTAGTGGACGGCGAAGGCGGTGTGGCAGCCGCCGCCCATGAGGCGCAGGAAGGCGCGCTCGAGCTCGACCGCGACGCGCGTGGGCTCATCGAGATGGGGGCGCAGGAAATTGGCGGTCTCCGTGCGGGCCTGGATCGCGACGGCGGCCTGGCCGACGGCGGGCACGCTGACGGCGAGCGGGAGGGGCTGGAAACGCAGTCCGGGCCACTCGGTGATGCCGAGCCGCTTGAGGCCGGCGGCCGCGAGCACGGTCGCGTCGGCCACGCGCTCCTCCGCGATCTTGCGCAGGCGCGTATCCACATTGCCGCGGATCTCGCAGAATGACGCCTTCTGAAACTGGCGTTCGAGCTGGAGGCGGCGGCGCGGGCTGCCGGTGGCGATCGTGGTCGGACGCTGCACGTCCTCGCGCACGACGAGCACATCGCGCGGATCCTCGCGCTGGAGAAACCCTGCGAGCGCCAGCCCGGCCGGCATCTCGGTGGGCAGGTCCTTGGCGCTGTGCACGGCGACATCGGCGCGATGGTCGGTGAGCGCCTGCTCGAGTTCGCCGGTGAACAGTCCCTTGCCTCCCTGCTGCTCGAGCGACCACTCGGCCTGGCGATCGCCGGTGGTCACGAGCTTGAAGACGCGGAAGGCGTAGCTGGGAATGCGCTCGGCGAAACGCGCGAGCACCAAGTCGGTCTGGGCGACGGCGAGCGGGCTCTTGCGCGTCACGAGCGTGAGCGTCACGAGCGGGCGCCGCACGGGCGGCGGCGCAACCACCGGCTTGGGGGCCGGCACGACGGGCAGCGGCGCCGCGGCGGGAGCCGGAGCGGGCGCTGGCGCTGGTGCGGGTGTCGGCGCCTTCGGCGCCGGCACGACGGGTGCCGACGGTTTGGATACGGGCGCGGGCTTCGGCACCGGCACGACCGCGGCGGCAGGCGCGGCGGGCCGGGCCGCGGGCGCGGGCGCGACCACAGCCGGCGCCGCCTGGACGGGTTTCGACGGAGCGGCCTTCTTCGCGGCCGCCGCCGGCTGCATTTTCTTCGGCGCGGGAGCGGGCTGCTTCTTCGCCTTCGCGGCCACCTTGGCCGCAGCGGGCTTGACCTTCGACGACTTGGGCCTCGGAGCGGCTTTTTTCACCGGGCGCGCGGCGGCCTTCTTGGCCGGCCGGCGGGTGGTGGCAGCGCTCTTGGGCGACGTCTTGCGGGCAGGCTGGCTGCGGCGTTTGGCGACCATGGCGAAAGGCAGCCTGACAGGTTAGTAGGCTGCCTGCACGCCTTTGATGTTCTTCTTGGCCATCCAGGGCATCATCGAGCGAAGGCGGGCGCCGGTCTTCTCGATCGGGTGCTTGGCGCCGGCGTCGAGGAGCTTGTTGTACTTCTTGAGGCCGCCCTTGTGCTCCTTGACCCACTCCTTCACGAACTGACCCGACTGGATCTCCTTCAGGATCTTCTTCATCTCCTTCTTCGTCTCCTTGTTGATCACGCGCGGACCGCGGGTGATGTCGCCATACTTGGCGGTCTCGGAGATGGAGAAACGCATGCCGGCGATGCCGGACTCATACATGAGATCGCAGATCAGCTTCAGCTCGTGGAGGCACTCGAAGTAGGCCATCTCGGGCTGGTAACCGGCCTCGACGAGGGTCTCGAAACCGGCCTGGACGAGCGCGGAGGCGCCGCCGCAGAGCACGGCCTGCTCGCCGAAGAGGTCGGTCTCGCACTCCTCCTTGAACGTCGTCTCGAGCACGCCGGCGCGGGTCGAGCCGATGCCCTTGGCCCAGGCGAGGGCGAGCTTCTTCGCCTTCTTCGTGGCGTTCTGGGCGACGGCGATGAGCGCCGGCATGCCCTTGCCCTCGGCGTAGAGGCGGCGGACCATGTGGCCCGGGCCCTTCGGGGCGACCATGATCACGTCGACGTCGGCCGGGACCTTGATCAGGCCGAAGTGCACGGCCAGGCCGTGGGAGAAGAGCAGCGCCTTGCCCTTGGAAAGATTCGGGGCGATGGCCGACTCGTAGACCGAGGCCTGCTTCATGTCGGGCAGGCCGACCATGATCACGTCGGCGCGGCGGACGGCCTCACCCGTCTCCACGACCTCGAAGCCGTGGGACCTGGCCACCTCGGCCGACTTGCTGCCCTCGTAGAGGCCGATGATGACCTTGCAGCCGGAGTCCTTCAGGTTGAGGGCGTGCGCGTGGCCCTGGGAGCCATAGCCGAGCACGGCGAGCGTCTTGTTGGCGAACACGCCGAGATCGGCGTCTTTGTCGGTATACACTTTGGCGGGCATGAGAACGTGTGGGGGACTGGGACTGCTTGCTGAGGTTTTCTGGACGATGTGTGGTAGTGAAAATTCGGAGACCGGGCGAAACGGCCCGGGCGCGGCGGGCGCTCAGCGGCGCATCGCGAGCTTGCCGGTGCGGGCGAGCTCGAGGACGCCGAACGACTCCACCATGCTGAGGAAGCCGTTGATCTTTCCCTCGTCGCCGGTGATCTCGACGATGACCGACTCGGGGGCGACGTTGATGATCTTGGCGCGGAAGATGTCGACGATCTGGATGATCTCGGAGCGGGTGCGGGTGTCGGCCTTGATCTTGGCGAGCACCAGCTCGCGCTCGACGGCCTGCCCCTCCTTGAAGTCGATCACCTCGATCACGTTGACCAGCTTCAGGAGCTGTTTGTTGATCTGGTCGAGGACCGTGTCGTCGCCGCGCACGACGACCGTGATGCGCGAGAGGTCCGAGTCGTGCGTGGGCGCGACGTTGAGCGAGTCGATGTTGAACCCGCGGCCGGAGAACAGGCCGGAGATGCGCGCGAGCACGCCAAACTTGTTTTCGACCAGGACGGAGATCGTGTGCCTCATCGGGTGCGTGGGGGCGGAGGTGGGAGGGATGGAAGGTGAAAAGTGAAAGGTGGACGCTGCGGGCCCGGACCAGCGGAAGCGGCCCGCCCACCTTCGCCGGTGGCTACGGTGGGCATCTCGTCCAGCGGGGCTGAACGAAATGGTGGACGCCGAGGGACTCGAACCCCCGACCCCCTCGGTGTAAACGAGATGCTCTAACCAACTGAGCTAGGCGTCCGCAAGAGGGTCAAAAAACAGCTCGCTGCAGGGTGGAGCAAGGGTTTTTTCCGAGGGGAGCGCCGGAGGGGGTGCGGTAGGGCACGGCGGCTTGGGAGTCGGACGAAAACCGTCGGCTCCCGGGATCACATTCCCCAGCGGGGAAATGTCACGGTGCGCCGACCCGCAGGACAGCCGACCCCTTGTCAGCCTTGGCCACCCCGCCCACGAACTGGCGCACGCGGGCATAGTCGGTCGCCGGCACCGTCATATCCCGCAGGGTCAAGATCCTCTCCAGCCCCAGCACGCCCTCCCGGAGTCCGACTCGGTTTTCGTAGGTGGCGAATGGTTCCTCGATCACCACCGGCGAAGGCAGCTCTTCGGCCGCAAACCGGTCGGGCAGGACGATCTCGACTCGTTCGACCACCTGCATGCCCTCAAACTCCAGGGGCAGCACACGGTCCCGGTTCGGAAACGCCGGCATGCCCATCCGCGTGAAGAGGTCGAGCTTCACCAGCGCCAGGTTGCCGGGCAGAAACTGGCAGAACTTCGGCGCCGCCAACTCGAAGCGGATCTTCACTTCGTCGGCGACCGGGTCGTCCTCGACCTTCACATTTCTCAGGACGGCCCCGCGCAACGGTGTGCCCAGCGACTCGAGCACCCAGGCCTCGAGTTCCTTGGCCGACCGCCGACGCAACAGGCTGCGCAAGCCAGCCCCCTGCGATGCAGGCGTTCAGTGCCCCTGCAGACGGCAGCAGCA
>JACSRI010000190.1 GCA_014879845.1 Opitutaceae bacterium | reverse complement strand
TCCGCAGCCTCCCGACCGAAATCGACGTCGGGGCCGACGGCGACATCGATCTGCGCAGTGGAGAGGTCGAACCAGTGGACGCGCAGCGCGTCGAGTTTTGCATGCGCCCCGACGCCGATTTCGGTCGGGAGGCTGCGGATGGTCCGGCTCGTCCGCCAGTCGCCGGCGATCGCCTCGACCCGCACGCCGAGCGAACTCGTGTTGGAGCGGTTGCCGGCGAGGCGGAGCTTGAGCTGGTGGTTTTGGTTGCCGCCGTCGTTGCGCCAGAAGCGAAGCCCGCGCCCGGGGCTGCTGGATACGAGGTCGGTATCGCCGTCGGCATCGAGATCGGCCGCGACGAGCGCATCGATCGCGCCCGCGTCGCCGAGCCCGAGGTCGCGGGTGCGATCGACAAAACCCGCGTGTCCGGTGTTGCGCCAGGCGCGCAGGCCGCTCGGACCCCAGGCGAGGAGGTCGAGCCAGCCGTCGTTGTCGAAATCCGTGAGGAGCAGGCCGGCGCTGGTGAAGTCCGCGAGCGGCAGCTGCGCCCGGGCGTCCTGCTCGCGGTCGATGATCTCGAGCGCGTCGGCTGTG
The DNA here is from genome assembly GCA_014879845.1 of Opitutaceae bacterium. Classification (GTDB taxonomy): domain Bacteria; phylum Verrucomicrobiota; class Verrucomicrobiia; order Opitutales; family Opitutaceae; genus JAEWQP01. The sequence goes on along the minus strand of JACSRI010000190.1, from coordinate 34,594 downwards.
GCGACGACGGCCTCGGGGCGGAGGTCATTGTCGAGATCGCCGAGTTCGATGACGGCGCCGGCCGGCCAGCCCGTGGTCGCGTCGCCCGGCACGTAGGCGGCGGCGCGCTTCTTGGTGAAATGCGCGGGCGCCGCGCCGGCGCGGGCCACGAAGACGCCGGGCAGGCCTTCGTTGTTCCAGTCGACCGTCAGGACATGAGCGGCCTGCGGCAGGTCGCGCGGCAGGCCGGAGTCGGCCCAGGCGGAGTCGAAGAAGAAATTGCCGAGATTGCGATGCAGCCCGAGGCCGGTGCCGTCGGGCTGGATGGTGACGAGGTCGAGATTGCCCGTGAAGTCGAGGTCGGCGAGGAGGCCGCCACTGGCCTTGAGCCCCTCGAGGCCGACGGTGCGGGTCGCGTCGCGCAGGCGGCGGCCTTCGTAGAGCTTGAAGACGCGCGTATCCTGCTCGCCGAGCACGACCACGTCATCAAGACCGTCGTTGTCGAGATCGCCGACCAGGACAGCGCGGTATCCGTCCGAGGCGGGCACGCGCATCGGGCGAGCGGGGGCGGTGAAGCTGCCGCCGCGGTTTTCCAAGAGGGCGAATCCACCGGCGGTGGCCTGGGCCAGGAGACTCGCGCGACCATCGCGCTCGGTGTCGATCACCGCCAGCGGTCCGCGGTGCGCCGGTGCGACCGCGCCAAAGGCCTGCTCCGTCGCGTCGGCGAAGCGGATCGAGATGCCGCGCATGTCGGGCTGGGCGAGGACGAACGGCGCGAGCGGGCGCGTGTGTTTGCAGCGCTCGAGATCGGTGACGGCGATGAGGGCCTGGCCGGCGGCGGCCAGGACGCGTTGGTGCGCAGCCAGGGCGCGGGCGGCGTCTTCGGACCGGCCGGCGCGCCGGTAGAGCTGACTCAGTTGGTAGTGCGCGGACGGGTGATCGGGTGTAGCGCGCACGACGTTCTCGAAGAGTCGGATGGCATCCTCGGCGTGCCCGAGCTGCATGTGGGCGAGGCCCATCTGGAAGTCGAGGGCGGGCTCGCCCGGGTCGAGCCGCCAGGAGTGCTGAAACGCCTCCGCCGCCGGGACGGGCTGATTCTGGCGCAGCAGCGCGCAGCCCAGCAGATAGTGCGCGGCGGCGTTGTTCGGCTCGAGTTCGAGCACCTGGCGGCAATAGACCGCGGCCTCGGCCGGCTGCGAGGCGCGGAGATGGGCGTTGGCGAGGTTGAGCCTCGCGTCGGTGGCCTGAGGCGAGAGGCGCAGCGCCTCGGCGTAGGCGGCGAGCGCGCCGGTGGAGTCGCCCTGATCGAGGAGGCCGTTGCCGCGGTTCATCGCGACGACAAACGCCGCCGACGGGGTCGCCTGGTCCGGGGGCGTGGCCGATGACGGCTGCCGATGCCGCATCAGGGCGACGGCGAGCGCGAGACCGAGACCGAGGGCGAGGACGCCGATCCAGAGAGCGCGTTTGGCCATGACGTGAAGTCAGCCGATCGCCGACGCCGCGTCCAATCCCTTCGCCGACGGCTCTCCGTGGGCGAACTCGCCTGCCCGGGTGCCGGCGGCGGCCAGGAGGCGATCAGAGATGTGATGCGTGCGTGGGTACACGGGCCGGATAGGCGCGAGCAGTCGGTGAGGCGGAAGCGATCCGGCGGGGGGGCGGAACGGGAAAAAACAAGCGACCTCGTTCGCGCCGGCACATGGAAAAGGGGCGAGTCGCCAGCGGCGTGGGGTCAATTGCCAGCGCCTGCTTCATCGCGCGCGCACGGGGCCGTTTCGCGTTGCGTCGCCCCGCCGGCCCGGATGGTTTGCCGCCGGTCGCGCCGCGGCCCTTTCCCTGATCTTCTCCCCTGTCCCAAACGCCATGCACGCCGAGTATGTCGAACGGCTGGTTGATCTCATCGACCCGGCCACCCAGCGCATCCGCAACATGTCCGTCGAGGAGGCGCGCGAGCGCATCCTCCACGGCACGCCCGAATCGGTCCTCGAGATCGACGGCTCGTTTGCGCTCGTCGCGCGCGAGGGCAAGCGCGTCCGCCTGGCTCGCTCGCTCGACCGGCCGCTGCGCTACTTCCTGGCCAAGCGCATGGAGGGCCCGGCGCTCATCGTCGCCGACCGCATCGACGCGATCCACGCCTGCCTCCGGCGCGAGGGGCTGCAGCGCCAGTTTCATCCGAGCTACACGCGCATGGTGCCCGCACACTATGTGGTCGAACTGCAGCTCGTCGGGTGCCCGGACCCGGATCCGACCTACACGCGGTATTTCACACCCCAGCGCAACGCCCTGCCGGCCGACGTCGACGCGATCGGTCGCGCCTACATCGGCGCGCTGGCCGACGAGGTGGCGAAGTGGCTCACGGGCATCCCGGAGCGCGAGCCGATTGGCGTGTGTTTCTCGGGAGGCATCGACAGCGGCGCGGTCTTGGTGACCGTCCATGAGGTCATGCGCCGGCTCGGCATGAATCCGGCCCGGCTCAAGGCCTTCACCCTCGATTTTGGCGATGGCCCGGACGTGCGGCAGGCGCGGGAGTTCCTGGCGCGTCTCGGGTGGGGGATGTATCTCGAGACGGTTGAGGCGGACCCGGCGTCGCTCGACGTGGCCGAGACGCTGCGCGTGCTCGAGGACTACAAGCCGCTCGACGTCGAATGCGCCTCGATGGTGCTCGCACTGCATCGCGGCGTCCGCGCGCGGTATCCACAGTGGCGATTCATGATCGACGGCGATGGCGGCGACGAGAATCTCAAGGACTACCCGATCGAGGAGAACCCCGAGCTGACGATCCGTAGCGTGGTCAACAATCTCATGCTCTACCATGAGGGCTGGGGGGTGGGGCGTATCAAGCACTCGCTCACCTACAGCGGCGGGTTGAGCCGGAGCTACGCGCGCACCTACGCGCCGGCGCGGCACCTCGGGTTCGAGGGATTCAGCCCGTTCACGCGCCCTGCGGTCGTCGCGGTGGCGGAGGGCATCCCGTTCACGGCCTTGAGCGGGATGTCGGTGGAAAAGCTCTACTCACTCAAGGGCGAGGTCGTGCGGCGCGGCGTGCAGGCGCACTTCGGCCTCGAGATGCCGGTCTTCGAGAAACGCCGCTTCCAGCACGGGGCGATTCCCGTCGACGGGCTGCGCCAGCGGCTGGGTACGCTCGAGACTGATTACCGCCGGCAGTACCACGCGCTCTACCAGTGAGCGGCGGCGCGTCCGTCTATCCGGGGCGCGGCCGCACCGCGTGGATCCTCGCGCAACGTCCGCCGCGCGTGCGTGTCGCCGACGTTGACAGCGCGCACGCCGTGTTTCTCGAGGAGGAGCGTCTCGCGTCCGGCGACGTCGTCTCGTCGGGTGTCATGCTGTTGACCAACCGCGAATGCCCGTGGCGCTGCGTCATGTGCGATCTCTGGAAGGACATGCTTGCCGAGTCGGCGCCGGAGGGCGCGGTGGCGCGCCAGGTGGAGTCGGCCGTGCGCGGATGGGCGGAGGCCGGGAAACTCCCGGTGCAGGTGAAGCTCTACAACAGCGGGAGTTTCTTCGACCCCGCGGCGATTCCGCCCGGCGACGATGCGGCCATCGCGCGACATCTCGGCTTTGCGCGCCATGTCGTGGTCGAGTCGCATCCGCTCCTCGTGGGTGAGCGCGCGGTGCGACTGCGCGATCGGCTCGCCGGCACGCTCGAGGTCGCACTCGGCCTGGAGACGGCACACCCGGAGGTGCTGGAAAAGCTGAACAAGAAGTTCGACCTCGCGCAGTTCGCGCGTGCGGCCGAGCGGCTCGCCGCCGCGCGGATCGCCCTGCGCGCGTTCCTGCTCGTCAACCCGCCGTTTCTCGACCCGGCACTCGGCGTCGCGTGGGCGATCAAGTCGGCGGCGTTCGCCTTCGACTGCGGAGCCAGCGCGGTCGTGCTCATCCCGACGCGCGCGGGTAACGGTGCGATGGAGCGCCTGCGTGCCGCGGGCGAGTGGACCCCGCCGACCCTGGCGGCCCTCGAGGCGGCACAGACTGGTGCGCTCGCGCTGGGCCGCGGACGTGTTTTTTCGGATACATGGGGCCTGGAAGGGTTCGCCGCGTGTCCCCTCTGCTTTTCCGCACGGCGCGACCGCCTCGAGCGTCAGAATCGCACCCAGCAGGTCGAGCCCGAGGTCGGGTGCGCGGCCTGTGGCAGCGGCTGATACTCCGGGCTGAACGCGAGCCGCCCGACCTTGCGGGAGATTTGGCGAAAAAAGCCGTTGACACACCCCGGCGCGCTCCCACCTTCTCGCCCCTTCATTTGTTGCAGGGTGGAGCAGCCTGGTAGCTCGTCAGGCTCATAACCTGAAGGTCGCGGGTTCAAATCCCGCCCCTGCACCCAATTTCCAAAGCCCTCCCTCTGCTCGGGAGGGCTTTCTCGTTTCCATGCCTCGCGCCTGGGTGATCGAGAGTCCGCAGGGGCGGGGATACATCGGCATTTCCGAGGACGACATCGGGTGAAGGCGTCGTTCACAGCAGCCATTGGCCGGCCGCGGCAGCGACGACCACCACGAGCCACGCGGGTAGCCGCCAAGTCTCGAGCAGGGCAAAGACCGCCAGCGCGACGGCGACATCGGCGGCGCTCCTGACGCCTTCTTTCCAGACCGGATTGTAGAGTGCCGCCAGCAGCACACCGACCACCGCCGCGTTTGCGCCACGCAGTGCCGCCTGCGTCCACGCTTTGCCCCGCAGCAGGTGCCAGAAGGGCAGCGCACCACCCACGAGCAGCCACGCGGGAAGAAAGATCGCAGCGAGACAGGCGACACCACCAAGCCACGCGTCCGGTCCGCCGTGAATGACTGTTCCAAGATACGCCGCCAGCGTGAACAGCGGCCCGGGCACCGCTTGCGCCGCACCGTAACCGGCGAGGAAAGCATCGTCGGCCACCCAACCCGGAGGCACGACCTCAGCTCGCAGGAGCGGCAGGATCACATGGCCGCCACCAAACACCAACGAGCCGGATCGATAGAAGCTGTCGAAGACCTGAACGCCACGCGAACCGGTGGCGGTTGCCACCGCAGGCAGGATGATGAGTAGGGCAAAGCACGCGACCAGCGCGGCTGCTGCGACCAGATGTCCACGGACCAGCCCCGTCGCTGCGGGACCGTTGATTGGGACCTCGCGGCGATAGATCGCCCATCCGATCAGAGCGCCTGCGGCAATCACGCCGACTTGCACGATCGCGGTGGGCACGACGAGCAGCACCGCGGCGGCGGCGAGCGCCAACGACGCGCGTGCGCGGTCAGGGCAGAGCTTCACCCCCATGCCCCAGACCGCCTGCGCGACGACGGCCACGGCGGCGAGTTTCAATCCGTGCAACCAGCCCGCTTCCCGGAGGTCGCCCATGAACGTCACGCCGTAGGCGAAGAGGATCATCAACAGCGCCGAGGGCAGCGTGAAACACGCCGAAGCCACGGCCGCGCCAAGCAAGCCGCCCCGACTCATCCCCAAGCCGAAGACCACCTGGCTGCTCGCGGGTCCGGGAAGAAATTGGCAGAGCGCGACGAGATCGCTGTAGGCCGCGTCGTCGAGCCAGCGTCGGCGCGCGACGAGTTCCTCGCGCAAATAGCCCAGGTGAGCCACCGGCCCGCCGAAGGAAATGCAGCCGAGCTTGAGGAATACTGCGGCGATTTCGCGGACACGGTGCGGGCGTGCCTTCACGGCGGTGGAAGGTCCAGTGTTCATCCCTTTTCGCCCCGTCGTGGAGAAAACACTTCCTGCTGAAGCTCGGTCAGACGCGCCTGGACCTCCTCGAGGACCACGCGACCGGCCTTCGTTAAGCGGTAGCGCACGGTGTTGCCCTCGCCCGTCTTCTCGGCTGCCAGCCATCCCAGCCGGGTCAACCGCGCCAGCATCGGATAGAGCGTGCCTGGACTTACGCGGTACCCGTGCTCGCGGAGTTCTTCGAGCATCCAGTTTCCCAGAATCGGCTCCTCACCGGCATGATGCAGGATGTGGACCTTCCAGAGTGGGCGCAGAATTTCCCGTTCGATCGCGTCACTGCTTTCGCTCATCGTTTACGGCCATCGTAATAATCGGGGTGGACTTGGCAAATCGGAGGTGCAGGACCTGGCGCTCTTTCCAAGATGCCGGGAGATGGTCTGCGCCAGGCTCGCGGTCCCGCGGCCGTAGTGTGGCGGAGTCGGATTGCGAGCCGGCACCCCGTCAACAAAGCCTCTCGCGGCTCTGGATGCTTTTCGTTCAGGGACTTGCACGTCTTCGTTGCGGGTCGGCGCATTCCGGGGAAGGGGATGTGGGGGCGTTGTGTGACTTGGTCCTCGTCTGACGCTGGGCGGCGAAGATCGGGCAGGGCGATCGGGTCTGGGCGAGCTCTCCAAGTCTGGTCTTGCCTTCGCCCGCATGGATCGATGCTTTCGTCGCTTTTCCCCACGTGGGCCAGCTGCCGGACGGCTCCCGTGGTCAACCAAACCCGGTGATTCAGCACAGAAACATCAGCAAGTAAGGCTGCCTTGCGCAGACCTGTGTCCCATCCGGGACATCCCAGATATGGATATCACTCCGAAAGACCTCCTCGATGCAGGCGTTCACTTTGGTCACCAGACCAAGCGCTGGAATCCCCGCTTCAAGGGCTACCTCTTCGACCACCGCCAGGGCATCTCGGTCATCGACCTGATCAAGACCCACGCCTGCCTGGAAAAGGCCTGCCAGTTCCTCGAGAACACGGTGGCTGAGGGCGGCGACATCCTTCTCGTCGGCACCAAGCGCCAGGCCCAGGAGCTCGTCCGCGAGGCCGCGGCCGCGACCGGCATGCCGTTCTGCGTCAACCGCTGGATGGGTGGCACGCTCACCAACTTCGAGACGATCAAGCGCTCGCTCGCGAAGTACAAGCGCTACCAGGAGATGGAGTCCTCCGGCGAACTCGCCAAGACCCACAAGAAGGAAGCCGCCGCGATCAAGCGCGAGATGGAGCGCATGCACCGCAACTTCGAGGGCATCGCCAACCTCACGCAGTTGCCGACCGCCATGGTCGTGATCGACATCAACTACGAGGACATCGCCGTGGCCGAGGGCCGTCGTTGCGGCATGAAGGTGGTCGCCCTCGTTGACACCAATTCCGATCCGGCGCTTGTCGACTACCCGATCCCGGGCAACGACGACGCGGTCAAGTCCGTGCGCATCATCGTCGAGACGCTCGTCGCCGCCATCCAGGCCGGCCTCGCGCAGCGCGACTCGCGCCGCATCAACCGCGGCCGCGAGCAGCTCGCCGAGACAAATCGCGCCGTGAAGGCCCACGTCGAGGTGACCGCCGCCGCGGCCGCGCTCATCCCCGAGGACGAGGTTGTCGCCCCGACCGAGGAGACCAAGTAATCGCGACCGCCTCCGCGCGTCTGTCGCACCACGCATCCCATGAGTACTCCTATCACCGCCCAGATGGTCAGCGCCCTCCGTGAGAAAACCGGAGCGGGTCTGCTCGACTGCAAGAAGGCGCTCACCGAATCCAACGGCGACATCGACCAGGCCGAGACGATCCTTCGCAAGAAGGGTGTCGCCTCCGCTGCGAAGAAGGCCGGCCGCACTGCCAACGAGGGGCTCATCGAGAGCTACATCCACCTCGGCGGCAAAGTCGGCGTCCTCATCGAGGTCAACTGCGAGACCGACTTCGTGGCCAAGACCGACGAGTTCAAGTCGTTCTGCCGCGACCTCTGCCTGCAGATCGCCGCGGCCAGCCCGACTGTGGTGAGCCGCGATCAGGTGCCGGAGGCCGACCTCGCCAGCGAGCGCGAGATCGCCACCGCCCAGGTCGCCGGCAAGCCGCCCGCCGCGATCCAGAAGATCGTCGAGGGCAAGCTCGAGAAGTACTTCTCGACGGTCTGCCTGCTCGATCAGCCCTTCGTGAAGAATCCCGACCAGACCGTGAAGGATGTGCTCACCGAGCGCATCGCCAAGCTGGGCGAGAACATCATCGTGAAGCGCTTCGTGCGCTTCCAGCTCGGAGCCTGATCAGGACATCCTGAATACGCTTTCGAAGGCGCCACCGGGAACGGTGGCGCCCTTTTCTTTTCGGATCACTCGGAGGCGTCCCGCCATCGGGAGCCGGCCCCGGGTGCATGGCGTGCGGGCCCGGCGGCGGGGCGGCGCCACGTCGGTGCTCGCCCTCGGCGCGGTCGTCCCGTCCGTACCACTTTCGGCCACCGCGGGGACGACGCCAGTTGACCGGGTGCGCCAGGTCGATAACCCGGCGCCATCATGACATCACGGATTCTCGCAACGATCCTCGGCATGCTGGCGATCCCCGGTGCTGCGATCCACCCGCTGGAGGCCGCGCCGCTGCAGCTCGATCAACTCCCCGTCGTCTACTACCAGTTCACCGGCGTCGGCATGGCGTGGAAGCAGCAGGGTTTGTTGGACTCGTTCGACGGACTGCGTCTCGAACTCGGCGAGACCGTGCCCACGCCGCCGGGGTTTCCGGACGGCGCGTATGACAAGCCGCTTATCGCGGTCGCGGACTGGGAGGCGTACGGGCGGTTGTCGCCCGCGGCGCTGGCGTGCTTTCAGTTCGCCGCGCCGACCGAGTATGTGATCGACGGACGTCCGCACCGCGCCGTGACGGTGAACCCGGAGGCCAACGTCTCCACGGGTGCGCTCGTGAACATCTCGACGCGAGCGTGGGTCGCGAGCGGCGAGAGCGTGGCGATCGGCGGATTCACCATCGTCGATCGGCCGCGCACAGTGTTGATCCGTGGCGTCGGCCCGACCCTGGGGGCGCTCGGTGTCGCCAACCCCGTGGCCGACCCGTTCATCACCGTGTTTCTTCGCGGGATGCCGCTCTACGAGAGCACGGACTGGGGGCAATGGGACAAAGCCGAGAAGATCGCCGCCGCACGGCTGGTCAGCGCCTTCCAACTCCAGGACGGATCCAAGGACGCGGCGCTGCTCATCGAACTGTCGCCCGGCGCCTACACCGTGCACATGGGCATCGAGAGCGGCGGGCCCGGCGTCGGCCTCGTCGAGGTGTACGTGCTGCCCGACAACAGCCTCCTGCCCTCCCAGTAGAAGCGCAACCTTCCGGTCACGCGGTCGCAGGCTTGCCGGTGGCGACGCTGGAGGTGCGCCGTGGGCGGCGGACGATCGTGATCTTCCCGCCCGGGCCGCGGCCGCAGAAGAACCGGTCGGCGCCATCGGACTCCAGGCCGGACACGCCCAGCCCGCCCGGCAGTTCGATGCGCTCCTGCACCTCGCCCGTCGCCGGGTCGAGGCGACGCAACTCGCTCGAGTCGCCCTCCCAGGAGCCATGCCAGAGCTCGCCATCGACCCAGGTGACGCCGGTGACAAAGCGGTTTGAGTCGATGGTCCGGAGTTTCGCACCGGTCTCGGGGTCGACCTGGTGGATCTTGCGCGCCCGATACTCGCCGACCCAGAGCGTGCCCTCGGCCCACGCGAGCCCCGAGTCACCTCCGCCGCCGGGCGCGGGGATCGTGGCCAGCACGCGACCGGTCTTCGGGTCGATCTTCTGGATGCGGTCTTCGGCGATCTGGAAAATGTGCCGGCCGTCGAACGCCGTCCCCGCGTGCGCCGGTACGGCGAGCGAGCGCACCATCGTGCCGGTCTCCGGATCGACGGCATGCAGCGCTCGACCCGAGGCAAACCAGACGTGCCGGCCATCGTAGGTCACGCCGTGCACGTGTCCGGCGTCCGGAAAGGGACCGAGTTCGCCGAGGATCTCTGCCGGTCGTGTCTTCATGGAGTCATCCTAACCCGTCGGGAGGATCGACGGGAGCAACAAGCTTGTCGTGAATCCCGGCGGGGGTGGTGCCATCCAGCGTCGCGCCCGGGCGCGGCCGAACCCGTGCACCTTGCCGACTGCGGCGAGGCTATCGAGGGAGCGTTGCATCGTGCGTTGACTGGTTCCCAGCGCGAGGGCGAGGGCCGAACTCGACCACGCTTCGCCATCGGCGAGCAAGGCGAGCACCGCCCCGTGTTGCCCCTCGATGGGCGGCGCGAGCACGACGACGTCGCGCCCGCGGAGCGGCAGCAACTGGAACCCCCGCGGGGTCGCCGCGACGCCGGCGAGCGGGCGCAAGGCGGAACGCAGCCGCGCGATCTCGACGCGCAGCCGCGCCCGGTGCGACTCGTCCGCGCGCCTCCCGGCGAAGGCGCGTGCGATGAGTTCCTCCCGCGTCACGTCACCGGGCCATGCCTCGCCCAGCGCCCGGGCGAGAGCGAAGAGCACCGGCCGCCGGTCCATGCGGATGACCTTCGTTGTATCACGCACACCATGACGGCAGGCATCGACGACGAGTGCTGGAGCTTGCTGCAGCGCCTCGACTTCATCGATCCGGAGCAGCCGTTCACCGTCGCGGGTCAGCAGGCGGGCTGCGGGTTCGTCGAGCGCCGCGGTCGTACGCTCGATCTCGGCGATGAGCGCGGGGATCCCCGCGTAATGCGCGGCGCCGCGGGCGCGACCGAGTGCGGCGCGTGCGGTCCGGGCGCGAAGCCGGCGAAGCGCGATGCCCGCCACGACCATCTCATGGGTCGCCCGCCAGGCCGGCGGGAACGGCGTCGCATCGAGCTGGGCGAGCGCGCGCTCGGCATCGTCCAGGCGCCCGATCAGCACCAGGCGCCGGATCTCCAGGTGTCGCGCGTGCGCCGCGTTCAGCCGGTCGCCGTGCTCGGCGAGCGTCTTATGCGCGGCTTCGAGCGTCGCCGCCGGCCGCGCGATGTCGCGCGAGGCGAGGGCGATCTCGCTTTCCGCCACGATGCAGCGGGCTCGGGACACCGGCTCGCGACCGCCGAAGGCGCGGGCCGCCCGTCGCACGAGCGCGCGGGCACGCGCAAAGTCGCCGATCTGCGCCAGCGCGATGCCGCGCAGGGCGAGCGCCGGTGCGTCGTCGCGCAGGGCGACGCGGTTGAGCGCGCCCAGCGGGTCGCCCGCGGCAAGGGCCTGCGCCGCCGCGGTGATCAGCGAATCCATCGAAATCGCGTCATGGTTGTCACTCTCTCGGTTTCGAAGCCTGCGCTAGTATCGCCACGTCATCGGCAGTCACCGGCTCCGCGGAGGATCCGCACGACTCTCGAGGACGGCAACCAACCATCAAATCAAAACGAGGCACACCTATCATGGCAGACATCATACACCGCATTGGAATCAAGGCACCGCTGGCGAGGGTCTTCGCCGCGGTCTCGACCGTGGAGGGCGTGGCGGGTTGGTGGACGCGGGAGACGACAGGGGAGTCCCGGCCCGGCGGCACCCTTCGTGTCCGCTTCCACGACCCGGCCGGCGTCGAGATCGGAAACATGGCATTCACGCTCGAGAAACTGGATCCCGAGCGCGAAGTCCGGTGGCAGGTCGCCTCCGGCCCGGAGGAGTGGCTCGGCACGAACATCACCTTCGGGCTGGCGCGCGAAGGCGATACCACGGTCGTCCTGTTCGGCCACCGCGGCTGGGCCCGGGCCGAGGAGTTTATGGCCCATTGCAGCATGAAGTGGGCGACGTTCCTGCTGAGCCTGCGCAGTCTGGTCGAGACGGGGAAAGGCCGACCGTCGCCCGACGACCTGAAAATCGACAACTGGAACTGACCGCGGCCCGGACGACGCGGGCCTGCACCGGTCGCTGGCCCGCGTCGAATCAGATCGCTGAATACGCCTTGGGCGCAAGGAACCGCGGCGTGTTGCGCGAGACATTGCCGGCGTAGCGCGGATCGTCCCGCATCGCGGCCCAGCGTGGATCGGGGCCGAACTTGCCCCACGCGGCGAGGTGGCTGGCGAGGTCGGGTCCGCAGGTGATGTAGCGCAGATGCGGCAGATCGGGCCCGGCGAGGGCCTGGCCGAAGAACACGGGGTGCATGCCCAGGTCCTTCATCAGGGCGATCTCGCCGTCGTCGAACATCGCCATCTTGTTCAGCGCCTTCACCTCGCTGTGGCTCTCGTAGTCGCGCATCTCGAAGATCCGGCCCGGCGCGCGCGACCGGGAGAACGCCGGCACTTCGAGTCGCGGCAGGCCGCGGAATGCCCGATAGAGCCAACAGTCGATCCGCTCAAATCCCGGGCTGCTGGCCGGCGCCTGCAGGTGTGTGGCGCCTGCCGCCTGCACGGCGGGGTCGGAGAGGAGCTCGGCGCTCACGTGCAGGAACGAGTCGAGCGTGCGGTGCGTGATCAGCACCCACACCGGCGACCCCTGCTTCGGCGTCCAGGTCGCCGTGTCCTTCTGCACGTCGAGCTCGGAGAACACGCCGACGTCGCGCAGGCCGAGCCGGTCCAGCGCGGGAAGGAGCGCGTGCTCGAGGAAACTGTCGAGCGCCGCGGGATCGGCGTCGGCCCTCAGCCGAGTTTCGGCCTTGAGCCGATAGCAGCGCAGTTCGTGGAGGTCGCGATCCGAGGAGGTTCCGCTCGGTTCGGCGGCGAGGCGCGGGGCCAGCGCGAGGGCGGCTGAGGCTGCAGCGGCCTGTTGGAGAAAGGTGCGGCGCGGTGAGGACATCGTGGATGCGCGGACGGGAGGACGCGGGGCCTGAGGATGCCACGGCACTCCGACGGGTCCAGATCCAAGGCCCGCACCGGTGCCCCGAGCATCCGCTCTCGACCATGGATGTGCGAGGACGGCAATCCACCGAGCATGCGGGCCATTCCCAAACCAACGCGCGGTGTTTGAGGGCACCTCCTAAAGTCGCTTGCGAAACTGGGCGGGCGTGAGGCCGGTCTCGCGGGCAAATATGGTGCGGAAGAACGCCGGCTGTGAAAAGCCGCAGCGGTCCGCGACCGCCTCGATCGTCAGTCGTTCGTCGGCCAGGAGTTCCTTGGCCCGCTCGATGCGTTTCAGCTGCAGATATTTTCCGGGCGATACGCCGTAGGCCTCGTCGAAGGCGCGATGAAAGGTGCGCACGCTCATGCGGCACTGCTCCGCCATCTCCGGGATCGACGGTGGCCGGGCGAGCCGCGCCTCGATGACTTTCTCCAGTGCCTCGAAGTTCGCGCGATTGCGCGGCTGCAGGAGCAGCGAGGCCGCGTAGGCCGACTGCTTCTGTCGCACGCTGTCGGCCAGCAGATGGCGCCCGAGATCGCGGCACAGTTCCCGGTCGCAGTGCCGGGCGACGAGGTGGAGCGCGAGGTCGACCGTCGAAAGCAGTCCGCCGGCCGTGACGAATCCAGGTTGCTCACACAGCAGCGAGCGCGGGTTCCAGCGCACGTTGGGGAAGCGCGCCGCGGCGAATTCCGCCCAGCGCCAGTGGGTCGTGGCTTCAAGTCCGTCGAGCAGGCCGGCGCCTGCCGGGAGGAACGAACCCAGGCAGGACGTCGCGATCATCAATCCGCGCTCGCGCGCCCCGCCGAGGAAGCGCGACTCGCGGGCCGAAACGACGAACTCTCCCGCGAAGCCATCCAGCGGCGGAACGATCAACCAGCCGGTGGGCGGCAGGGTGCGCGGCGCGCGCGCCAGCGTGAGCCCGTGGCGGAAGCGATGTGGCCCGCTGTCGTCGGCGACGAAGCCCGGGACGAACACCGGCTGGCCGGCCAGGCGGTTGGCCACGTTGAAGACCAGTTCCAGGAGCAGGGCAAATCCGAGGGAGGCGCGCCGGTGCAGGTAGATCGAGATCGGTATGGGCTTTGGCATGTTCGGCTCCGGGAATGGCAGAATAATAGCTTTGAACATGAAAGTGTCACGCCGAAGAAATGACCTCATGCACGCGTTATCGATTCCGGCCCTCACCCTCACGCTGATCGGCGGCCCCACGGTGCTCGTCGACTATCACGGGCTCCGACTGCTCACTGACCCGACCTTCGATGCCTCGGGCACCGAGTATCCGCGCGGCCACGTGACGTTGCGCAAGACGAGCGCGCCCGCCTGCCTGCCCGCGGACATCGGTGCCGTCGACGTGGTATTGCTCAGCCATGACCAACACGCGGACAATCTCGACAACGCCGGGCGGGCGCTCCTGGAGCGTGTCCCGCTGACGCTCACGACGATCGTGGGCGCCGGGCGGCTCGGCGGAACCGCGCGCGGGCTCGAGCCGTGGGCGTCGGTGACTCTGCCGGCGCCGGACGGCGTGCTGGTCCGAATCACCGCGACCCCGGCGCGTCATGGCCCGGCGGGCATCGAGCCGCTCGCGGGAGAGGTCATCGGTTTTGTCCTCGAGGCCGACGGCGATCCGGCGGTGTATGTGACGGGCGATACAGTTTACTTCGAGGGCGTGGCCGAGGTCGCGCGCCGCTTCGCCCCGCGTGTCATCCTCGCCTTCGCCGGCGCGGCGCGGCCGCGCGGTCCCTTCGACCTGACGATGTCGGCCAACGACCTGCTCGATACCGCGCACGCGTTTCCGCAGGCGCTCATCCTGCCGGTGCACAGCGAGGGCTGGGCGCATTTCACCTTGTCGGCCGAGGAGGCCCGGCAGGTCTTCCAGAATCTTGGAGTCGGCTCGCGGATGGAGTTGCTCACGCCTGGCCAGCCGTGGAGGTATCCTAAGGTTGTCGACGCGGCCGTCACCCGGACCCCGTCGGGATCCGGATAGCGCCGGCCCCGCGTCGCCTGCACGCAATGCGAGGAGGCCGACAAGGCCCGACGTCCGCAGTCGGCTTCGGGCGGCGAGTGGCCGACCCGAGGCGCACCGGCGCCTGAACGCTCCGGCTGCGCGGCGCGTGAATACGCGGGCCGATCGGCGCGTCTATCTGGATATCGTCGGTCGATCGCGGCCGGCGTTCCCATGCGAACCTTACTCTTGGCCTTGGTTCTGTCCTCGTCGGTGGTGTGTGCCGCGAAGCCGCTGTCGTCCTACACCGGCGAGTGGATTCTGCTGAATGCCCCCAGCGTCCAGGGACGCGAGCATGCCGTGCGAGTCGCCGGCGTGACGTTCGCGCATCGCGTCGGCGATCGTGTGGAGTTCGACGCGCCCACCTATGACGACGGCGAGTGGGGCGGCTGGGTGCGGTTGGTGGTTCCCGAGACCAGGGCCAAGGAGACCCAGAGGCGGTTTGGCTCGTTGCTGAAGCGGAACGGGGACTCCGTGCGGACGCGCCGGTTCGACGGAATCGTGCATGTCGATCACGAGACAAGCACCGTGTATCTCGTGGATCGGGAAGCCTGGGAGAGCATGCAGGCCGACCTGAGAGCTGCGCTCGGCACCGGAGTCAGGACCTGGACGAGCGCCGAAGGAGCGACAATCCAGGCGGAGCTGGTGCGCGCGACCGGCGAGACGGTGACGATCCGGCGGCATCCCGACCGGACCGAGTTCACCATCCCTCTCACGCGTCTTTCCAAGGACGACCAGGACTATGTGAGGTCGTACGTCAGTCGGTCGACGGCGGGAGCGGCGCACCCGGAGTGAAGACCTTGGGGCCCGGTCGCGGCGACGGTGGTCTGGGCGGACCGCCCGTCGGCGCAACAAGTCATGGCACGACGTAGAGTTCCACCAGGGCCTCGCCGGTGGCATCGGCGACACCGCGGGCGTGGATGGTGTAGATGCCGGGAGTGAGCGTGGCGACGAAGGCGGCATCGTTGCTCCCCGCCTCGAGCCGGAAGGCGCTGACCGCCGCTGCGGTCGCCGCTGTCGTCGCTGCGTTGGGATGCTCCGACCAGTTGTCGTTGGTCAGGATCGCCTCCGAGTCAGCCGTGCCCGGGATGGCGCGGTAGAGCGTGAGATGCGGGTCGGCAAGGGGGGCGTTCACCCCGAACCTGGCGAGGCCCGGACCGACCGCCCGGAAGAGGAATTTTTTCGGTCCATCGTTCGCGACGACGAATCCCGGGATCATGATCTCGGCGCCCACGCCAACGTATCCTCGATTGGATACGTTGGTCAGGCTGGCCGGCACAACGGCCGGATCGGCATCATAGATTTCCACCAGGGCAATGCCGGCCGCGGCGCCCGACGCCGCCTCGGCGAAGACCGTGTACTGGCCGGGCGCGATGTTCACGAGCATCGCGGCGTCACGACTTCCGGGCACCAGGGAAAAGGCGCCGACGGTCCGGCTGGTCGCCTTGAGGATGGCGTCGTCGGGCCAGTCGTCGTTTGCCGCGATATCGTGGTAGGCCTGGGTTCCGGGATCGAAGCGCTTCAGTATGATGCGAGGGTCGTCGATCGGACCGGCGACGCCAAGGTCGCGCAGGCGTGGGCCGATCGCGCGGATGAGCAACTGCTTCGTGCCCGAACCTGCGACGACGAACCCGGGGATCAGCGGCTGGTCCATCCCGCGCACGAATGCGCGGGTGGAGAGGTTGAGCACGCGGGAATCCGCAGCGGTCACGTCGTCGACCGTCAGGGTCGCCTCGCTGGTGATCGAGCCCGAGGCGGTCGTCAGGACGACGGTGTAGTGTCCGGCGTCCCACGCCTGCACGCTGCCGAAGGTCAGGGTCGGATGAGTCGCGCCGGGGATGTCGACTCCGTCCTTCTGCCACTGGATGCGGGGGTAGGGGTGGCCACCGACCGTCGCGGTGAGTCTGACCGGGGCCCCAGCGGATACACTCTGATCAGCAGGACGGGCGATGAACGCCGCAGCTGTGCGCGGCATGCGCGAGTTCTGGGGATCGCCGTGGTTGCCGACCCAGTCGGATCCGGCGGCGTTGAATCGGTAGTCGGTCGTGAGGCAAACCATGGACGAATCCGTCAGCCAACCGCTGATGCCGCCGCCCTCGATCAACGACATCGTCACGGCGATATCGGTCAGGCCGTCGCCATTGAAGTCGCCCACGGTCGGCACGCCCCACACGGGCTGCTGCCCGTCGGTGCCGAAGAGCGGCCAGCTTCGCAGGACCGCGCCCGTCCGGTCGTAGATCGTCAGGACCGAGTAGTGATACGGAGCCGACGAGTCGGTGAAATCGACGGAGGTGGTCACGACCAGGATCTCCTGCCGGCCGTCTCCATCGACATCGGCGATGAGCGGGGTCGTGTTCGAGTTGAACGGCGGATTGCCTCCGGGGGACCAGGGGGGTGTCCAGGCGGTCCCGTCGTGATTGAAGATCGAGATCTTTTTCTGGGTCACGACGACCAGCTCCTTGAGCCCGTCTTGATCGAGGTCGCCGATCGAGAGGGTCATCTGCGCACCCGACGAATCGCCGGTGCGAACCGGCCAGCCGTCGCGCACGGCACCGGTGGAGTCCAGCACGACGACCTGATCGACGCTTTCCGCCATCACTGCTTCGACCAGGATGATCTCGCTGGCGCCATCCCGATCCAGATCGGCCGCGGAGACCGAAGCGAGAAAAGCCCCGGAGATCTCGCGAGTCGTCCACCCGGGAAACGGCGTGCCGTCCTTCGTGTAGCAGGTGACGGTGTAGCTGGATTGGGTCGTCCCGCCGAAGGCGACGATGATCTCCGCGCGGCCGTCGCCATCGAGGTCAGCCGCCAGCGCCTTCGCGAAAGTGAGCGGGCCGCTCGGGCTGAACGGGGCGTCGATCTCGAAGCGGAGCACACCATCCGCGCCATAGACATGCAGGGCGCCTGATTCGTTCCAGGCCCCGTTGCTGTGGCGGGAGGGGACGAGAATCTCAAGCGTGCCGTCATGGTCGAGATCGGCGAGTGTCGCCGGATCTTCGCGCAGGTAGCGCCCCCGGGGCGCGATGATCGTCCGGATCTTGTCCAACTCAGAGGACACGATCTCGAGCAGGAAACCGGTGGGAATGACGATCTCGTCGCCCGGCACGCCGTCGAGATCTGCGCTCGGCGCCGCGAACCGGCTGCCCACGCCGAGCGCGTGTGTCTCCGCCGCGCCGTCGTAGGAAATGGAATACATCGTCCGGTTGAGCCACATGTCGGCGGAGAGGAACCGCGCGGTTCCGTCGGCCCGCGTGACTACGGTCGGTGCCTCATTGTAGGGCGCTCCGGGGAGCAGGACCGGCCAGTTGCCGGAGGTGAGCGCGGGTTCCGCGTAGACCGACGATCGCGTCTCGCTGGTGAAGCCGTTGTTGTTCACCCTGAGCCGGATCGAGTGGAATCCGGTGAGGTTCGCGGGGAGCGTCCACGTGCCAAGCGTGCCGTCCACGACGGGCGAGCGACCGCCGCCGGTCAGAGTGACGCCTTCGGTCGACCAGCCCGAGGTTGCGTCCACCCCCGGGGCCCACTCGATGACGTAGTCCTGGAAGCTCGGCCCCCGGGCGGATCCGGTGATGGCGTAGGTGGCGCCGGGTTTCATCGGCATCGTCAGCGACGGCACCGCGGGTGGACGCGGCGAGGTGATCTCGAGGTAGCGGACCGTGATCTCGACCTGATCGACGAAGGTGGTGCCCGCGGTGTTGGTCGCCCGCAGTCGGATCGTGTAGCGGCCATCCGCCAGGGTGGACGGATCGAAGGTGCCGAGTTCGCCTGCTTCGACGGCGGCCGTGCTGTCGCGCAGGGTCGTCCAGTTTGTCGGCGAGCTTCCGGCGCCGAACTCGAGCGTGTAGCGGGCGAAGCCGGGGCCGGCGGCGGTGCCGGTCACGGCCGTCGGCTCGGAGATGGCGCTGTCGCCGACCGGAGTGAGTATCCGGACTCCGAGGACATCGCCCGGCAGGAGCACCGCCTCCGCCGCGTGGATCCGGCCATAGCCGAAGTCCGAGTCCCGTCCCGGCACTCCGAGGTCGGTCGCCGAGACGCGCAGCGCCTGGCGCACCTGCTCGGCGGTGAAGGTCGGATGCGTCTGAAGGATCAGGGCGGCAAGTCCGCTCACATGGGGCGCGGCCATACTCGTGCCGCTCTTGGGTACGTAACCGCCCGTGCTGGGTTCGAGCGACAGGATGTCCACGCCCGGAGCAGCGACGTCGATCCGCGATCCGAAGTTTGAGAAACTGGCTGCGTTGCCGTGGACATCGACCGCGGCGACCGTGATCGATGCAGGCAGGTTGGCTGGATAGAAGCCCGAGGCGTCGGCGCGGGCGTTGCCCGCCGCTGCGACGAACACCACACCGTGTGCGCGGGCGTAGTTGACGGCGTCGGCGATCGTCTCGGACGGGCTCTCCGCTCCCCAACTCGCGTTGATGATGTCGGCGCCGTTGTCCACCGCGTAGACGATGCAGCGGGCGAGTTGCGAAGCCGGTCCGGATCCTGAGTCATCGAGGCCCTTGATCGCCATGACCTTGGCCTTCCAGGCGACGCCGACGATGCCCAGCTGGTTGTCTCCGGTCGCGGCGATCGTGCCGGCCACGTGGGTGCCATGGCCAAAGGAGTCCATCGGATCGGCATCCTCCGTCGGCTGTCCGGCGAACTGCCCGACGAAGTCCCACCCGATCACATCGTCGACGAAGCCATTGGTGTCGTCGTCGAGGCCGTTGCTCG
Source organism: Opitutaceae bacterium (assembly GCA_014879845.1). GTDB lineage: Bacteria > Verrucomicrobiota > Verrucomicrobiia > Opitutales > Opitutaceae > JAEWQP01. Next base: position 15,431 of record JACSRI010000190.1, on the reverse strand, counting down.
CGATCTCGCGCGCGTTGTGCCAGATGTTGTCCCGCATGTCCGGGTGCTCGTGGTCGACGCCGGTGTCGACCACGGCGACGACGATGCCCTGGCCCTGGGTCGTGTCCCACGCCGCCTCGGCGCTGATCGCTTTCAATCCGTGAAGATCATCATAGGGCTGCCCCCACGAACCGTGCTGCGAGTAGTGCGGGTCGTTTGGTACGTAGCAGGTCCGCACGACACTGTCTTCCTCGGCGTAGAGCACGCGGGGATCCGCCCGGAGGGCCTCGAGCGTGGTTCGCATCCCGGATGGCGAGCGGCTGCCGAGATCCAAAATATAGATACCGGAAAGTTCCGGCACGGTCGCGCCGGCAGGCGCGCGAGCCGCGCGTGCGGGAAACCGTTGGTGTATCCGGGCCGCCCGATCGACAGGGGAGAGACTCCGCGCCGCGTCATCCCGCAGGTGGGCGATGACCAGCGGCGAAGCGGATCGCACGCCGTGTCGGGCCAGGAGTGCCGCGAACTCGGGATCGACCCCGGCGGCCGTCGGCGCGATCGATGCGGTCGAGACCGCGGACCAAACACGCGCATCCGGACGGCGGAGCTTCACGATCACGCGGGATGGCGCATCCGCAGCCGGCATGGCGGTGGTCACGACACCCGGGGCGGGCGGAATCGCCATGCCGGGGGCGCCAGGGCTGGAGTCCAGGCGGGAGCCGATCTGGACGTCGACTCTCCGGAGCAGGGCAGGTCGGGAATCAGGTTCGGCGAAAATCTGCGCCGAGGTGAGGACAGCCGCGGCGAGGCCGAGAAGCAGGCGGATCATGAGGTGCGCAGGGGTTCGAGTGGGCCGGCCGGCGACCGATCAGAGACCGGCGAGGACGGCTCAGCGGGACACAGTCGAGGGTTTCAGACTGGCAGAGGGTGACAACGATCTGTGCAGCGGTCAGCCAGTAAATGCAGCGTGGCTGATGGACCTCATGAGGACGCGGACCGGCGATGACCGGCTCCTGGGTCGTTCACACGACGCGATGCGGGGCGACGATGCGTTTGAAGTTCAGGAGCAACTTGTGCACGAGCGCGGGATTGCCGGTGAGGGCCGGGTCGTGGAACGGCGTATTGAGGAACGAGCTGTATCCCTCTACCGTTCGGGCCTGCTCGCTGCTCAAGTCGCAGAACGCCATCGACCACTCGGGAAAGTCACGGTGCTCCTGTGTCACATGGCGCAGGACGAGCACGTTGGTGTGCCGCGGATCGCGGCCGATCTTGTCGAACAACACCTGCACGGCCTCGCGCGGTCCCTCGAGGACCTGGAGGAAGTTGCCTTCGTGGAACAAAAGCATGCCGGTGACGCCGAGCCGCTCGTTGTTGCGCCGGCTGGTTTGCAGGAGCTCGAGCAGATCGGCTGTTCCAAAACGCCGGGTGGCCGAACTGGCGTAGATGAGCGAGTCCACCATGCCGCGAGCCTACGGCGAGTCCGAGCGGTCGCAAGACCTGCCGCGCGGCGAGATCGTGGACGAGGGCCGCCGAGAGCGGCTCGGACGGTCTGGAGTGCACAGAGAAGCCGAAGGCAGTCCGTTCGCTTGTTGAATGGATGGTCGCGATCCGCCTGGGGAACCTGTCATGTGTTCCGGGTTTGGTGGCTTGAGGTCGGGCGGCTTCGCCGCCGAGGCTCCGCGTGAGATGCCTGTGCCCACGGGAGGCTGGTGTGGACACCTTTCCGCTGCCGCGGGATCCCCACGCACGAACCGATCGAGCACAGTCCGTGGCAGGCACGAGATATTAACGACCTCACCTCATCGTTTCCGTCGCCGCTTGGACCTGCCCCGGGCGCCCTCGTATCGCGCACCGCAGGACAGCCAACGGTGCGTGACGAGAATCGCGTTCGCCCGTGCAAAAAGACTTCGGCACGGACTGACCCGATCGACCGGCGCCATGGCCCCAGGACCGCGAGCGGCGTCTCCTGCCGCATCGTCGCGCTTCGAGTCCGACCCACGTCGGGCTCACCAGTCGAGCGTCTGAAGACTGGCCGTGCCACTGAGGTTCAAGGTTGTCATGTGGCTGTTGGCGCAAAGAAGCGTCGTGAGTTTGTGGAGACCGCGGACATCGATCCAAGCGAGCGGATTGTTGTTCAGGATGATCGTCTCGAGGGTGGTGGCGTGGGTGAAGTCGTGGCCGGGGACCTGGTTGCCGGCGAGCTTGACGTAGACCAGGGCGTCCGCGCCGGTCGTCACGAGTTCGCCGATACTGTTGTTTTCGGCCCACACGTCGCGCAGGCCACTCAGGCCGCTGAGGTCGAGGCGGGTGAACCGGTTGTTGTCGATGCGGAGGTCCACAAGCTGCGTCATGCCGGAGAGCGCGAGCGAAGCGAGGGCGTTGTCGTAGACGTAGAGATTCACCATCCGGGTGAGACCGGACACGTCGATCGCCGTGAGCCCGCACTGGTAGGCGTAGAGACCCTTCAGGTTCTTGAGGTGGCGCAGATCGAGCGTGCCACCGAGCGGGTTCTGGGCGACCTGCAATTCCTCGAGGCGATCGAGCCCCTGCAGGCGGACGAGGCTGAGTCGATTGCCGGCAAGCAGGACTTCACGAAGATGGCCGAGCCCGGAAAGATCGATGGAGGTGAGCTGGTTGCGACGGAGCCAGAGGGTCTCGAGGTTGGCAAAGCGGTTCAGTCCCTGGGCATTGATGATGCCGAGACCGTCGAGCTTGAGCTCGGTGACGGCCGCGGCCTCGGCGGGCTGTATGCGCCCGTCGTCGTTCAGGTCTGTGCCGAGCGCGATGATGCGGGCGAGCAGGTTTGGATCGGGAATGCGGATGTAGTCCTCGGAGGCCGTCACGATGGGGACGAGCAGTCCGAGGGCGAGGGCAGGGAGGACCGAGTGGAGGCGCATGGCGGGCGGGAGAACAGAATGGGGCTGGGCGGCCTATTGCCCGCTGATCGTGGTCTCGACCACCTGGCCTTCGGAGGTGAGCGTCACTGTGCCGATTGCGAGCTTGGTCACGTCGACGTAGTAGGTTTCGTGGTAGCCGACCGGCCGCGAGTCGAGGATCTGCCCGGTGGCCGCGTTCGACGTCGTGACCGCACCGGTCTGCACGAACGTGGAGCCGTCCTTCACGAACTCGACTTCGGCGAGGATGAGGTAGCGCCCGGGCTTGAGCCCGGTGAACTTGAACGAGCCGCGATCATCGGTAACCTTCGTGAGGATACGATAGGCATTGGCCGTGCGCGAGATCGCGGGCTTCTCGAGTCCACCCTTGCGGCGCATCTTCTTGTTCATCGCGATCCACTCCTCGAGGTAGGCGCTGTGTGGCATGAGCGTGACCACCGTGCCGAGCCGGGCCGGGTGGCGCTGGCTCATGTTGAGCGAGGCGACGAGCGCTCTGTTTTCGCGAGCGTAGATCGTGCCGCGGATGGTGCCGGTGCCGGGTTCGAGCTGGGCCTTCGCGGCCGCCTCGTGGAACGGCGCCTTCGGTTCGATGTAGGTGAACACGTCGACCTGGGCCGAGGCGGCGGTCATCGAGCCGCAATAGAGCAGGAGATGGGCAGCGAGGTGGAGAAGCGGGGTGCGCATGGCGAGAGACGGAGTGCGAGTGCCGGAGGTGAGACCGCGCGCACTCGCGTTAAATATGGACAACATGTCCAGAAAGGCTGCTCCTGTCGAGCATTTCTGTTCGCACTGTCCATAAAAGAGTGCAGCGTGCTTCGATCATGCCGGCTTCAAAGGCGAGATCGCGGCGGCGGGAGGCGTCGGGCAAGCGCGGACGCCCGTCGAGCTTTGATCGCGCGGCCGTGGTCGAGGCCGCGATGCATCTGTTTTGGGAACGCGGGTTTCACGCGAACTCATCCGGCGACCTGGTCGACGCCCTGGGCATCCAACGCTCAAGTTTCTACAACGCCTTCCAGTCGCGCGAGGCATTGTTCCGCGAGGCCTTCGCGCTCTACACCAGCCGCCAGTATGAAGCCGGCCTGAGCAACCTGCCAGCCGGGACCCCCATGGTCACCGTCTTGGTCGGGCTGTTTCGAGAGAAGTGCCGCTTTCTCGCCACCGACGCGGGCGTGCACGGATGCCTCTTCGTCAACTCCCTCGCGGAGTTGAGCGGAAGCGATCACGCGCTGGGTGAGGTCATGACCGAGGCGCTGCGGCAGCGCGTAGCCCTTGCTGCCCGTGTGATCCGCGGGATGGTTTCGGAGGGAAGCCTGCGCGCGCCGCCCGACACCGGGGCGTGTGCCCAATCCCTGGTGGCATTCCTAAGCGGGCTCACCTTGCTCGCCCGGGTCAACCGAAGCGAAAGGGGGCTGTGGGAGGTGTGCCGGGCCTTTCTCTCGAACCTGGGCGTCGACACTGCCGCCATCGCGGCGGCCTAGCCTTGTCGTCGCGCGACGGGCGCCCGGGCGAGCGTTGGTCCCAACCGGGCTGGCTGCACCCGAGAAAAGCTGTCGGGTCACGGAACAGACAAAGGATCACACCAAGCGCACCGAGCCTCCGCGGCTGGTCGGACGCCACGGCTCGGTGTGATTTGTTCCAGATCCGCGTTCATCCGCGTGCATCCGTGACTCCACGGATTGCCCCGCGGTTGCCTTCGGCATTCTCGCTGACGCCCCGGCGGCGGTTTGGTGCAGGCAACACCCGGTCGCCGGAAGGTGCTCCGGGGGTGCCCTCCGTCCTCTGTGCCTTCGGTGGTCTCGCCGTCTTCCGCGGCCCTGGCGCGAGACTACGGCTGCGCCTGCTTCGTGAGTGCGGCCGCGGCGTTGCCCGCGACGACCCAGCTGGCCGAGCCGGCCACGACGGCCTCGTGCTCGAACCAGAGGTAGCCGAAGTCGTCCAGGCACTCCGGGAAGTCGGGCTTGATGATGATGTATCCAGGAACCACGGCGCCGGGGATGTACGCGTTGTCTCCGCGGTTGAAGCTGTAGGTCTTCGTCTTCGAGACCGTGCCGACGCCGGCGACGTAGGAGGTGCTGTTCACCGGATGCGTGCCGAGGATGTAGTTCACCGCGCGCAGGGTGTACTCGGGGCTTACGAGGTCCGGATACGCCTTGTGCAGGAAATACATCCGGGTCGCCATGTCCACCACGGCGCCCGATCCGCCCCAGGTGCGCAGGCTCGGGGGAACGCCAAACGGCGTGGCACTCATCTCCTGGTCCAGCTGCACCATGTAGGCCTTCACCGCCTCGCGCAGTTGCGCCTTCTCGCTCTCATCCAGATAGGGCAGGGCGCGGACCGCCATCCAGCCGCGGAATTCCATGAGATCCACCGTGATCATCCGGGGAAACAACTCCTTCAGCCGCGCCTTGTAGGGCTCGGCACCCTTCGTCGCGATCGTCAGCTCGACGGCCGCGGGCCAGTCCATGCCCTGGCCCCAGCGTCCACGACCGGCACCGGCCGGAGGTGCTGCCGGTGTTGCAGTCGTGGTCGGCGGTGTGCCCGCGCTCGCCGGTGCGGCCTGCGCGCCTGGAGCACCAGCGACCACGCCCTGGGAGGCGGCGAGCACGCCGGCCGCCGGGGCGCCTTCCGGACTTCCGCCGAAGTGCGAATTCGCAGGGAAGGGCGTCGGGTTGGCCTTCTCGTCGTTCCAGGCCTTGATCGCTGTCTCGAGGCACTCCTTTGCCGTGACGTCGTCCCAGCCTTTCAGTGTGTCGGCGGCCGCCGCCAGCGCGGCGATGGACTGCCACTGGAAGAACGGGTTCGTCGTGGAGAAGATCCAGCGATCGTCGGGCCTTCCCGAATACCCGTCCTTCACTTCGTTCGGCCCGAGGTTCGGGTCGTAGATGCGGCCGTCGGTCTTCGTCGCGCCGTCGCCCAGGTGGGTGTACTGGCGCAGATCCGGCTCGTGCGTGCCGCGGATCGAGTGCCCGAAGGCGCGGAACTGTGCGAGGACGTAGGCGGCGCCGTGCTTGACCTGCTGGACAGTGTCAGGAATGCCATCGGGCCGGTGCAGTTCCACCTCGCGCGCCGCTTCGTTCACGGTGAGCTGGTCGTAGTCGAGGGCGAACTCGCGGTAGGCCAGCGCCAGGCTCTGGATCACGCTGAGCTGCGCCGGCGTCTCGAGGTCGAAGTCGCCGGCATCGTACCAGCCACCGACGTTCATCCCGGGAATGCGGTCGCCACCCTTGTATTTGCCGTCCGTGGCCGTGGCCTGGTTCCAGCCGTCGAACTGCTCGCCCACCACCGGTGCGAGGATGGCATCATCGAGGTGCGAGGCACCGTGCCACACCCGGTAGCCTTCTCGCACGGAGACGTGGTCCATCTGGATCGCGATGTGATGCCCCAGGCTGGATTTCCAGACGTTGGCATAGGCGTCGCGGGCGATGGGGAATGCTGCGGTGCGCCGGCCGTCATATTCGATGACGTAGAGGCCGGACTCCTTCACCGGAGTAAAATCAAACTTCGAATACACATAGCGCAGCCACGGTGTGGCCGGCGTGATCGGGCCCTCGAATGCCTGCTTGTAGGAGCCGTCCTCCATAAGGCGGAGCACGCGGGCGGTGCTGGGGCCGCGGTAGTTTGGGTCGAGTTCGAGCACCGCCACCTTGGCGAATTCCGGGGCGTAGCCGACCTGGCTGTGGGCGATCATGGGCGGTCGGGTCCAGTTCGGGATCACATCCGGCCGCAGGTGCCAGACGATCGCGCCCTTGGTCTTGCCCGTCGGTATCAGCGAACGCAGTACGAACCAGCCGTTCTGCGCGCGGGCGCGCCCGTCGAAGAGCATGAGATCCGCCGTGTCCGACGTCACCGTCACGCGGGCCAGCGCGTCGTCCACTCCCAGCGTGATCGTCCGGCCCGTGGCAAACGGCTGGGGCTGCGTGTAGCCCTTGGCCTTGTCCCAGTCCTCGAGGTAGTAGGCCTTCTTCGGTTCATCGGCCAGCGGCAGCACCGTGGTCATCGGATCCCCGGGCGTGCGCGGGAAGATGCCGGCCTGGGTGCCGTCCACGAGATAGGCCTTGCCCATGTAGATCGAGGGCAGGAACTCGAGGTTGAAGCCGGCCCGCCCGGCGAGTTTTTCCGGGAGCGGCTGGTCGAGGTTGACGCTGATCCGCACGCCGCCCGGTTCGGCCGCGACCTCGAGCGTGTAGTTGAGATCGAATGTCGGGAACGCGAGCTCGGCGGCGAGCCGGTGATTCTCCTTGTCGGCCGTGCGGCCCTTGAGGGTGGCCACCAGATCCCACTGCTCGGGCGTCGGCATCAGGCGCACGTCGCCGTTGGTGGTGATGCGCTGGCCGTGCAGGATCATCTCCATCGCCGTGTTCTTCTGGTCGACGAACACCGGGTGATAGGTGCTGTCGTAGAGGAACACGCTGAAGCCGCGGGCATCGAGGTAGTCCTTGTCGTTGACGCGCATGGCGACTTCGGCGCCGAACAGGTTGAGGCCGGAGGACAGGGCCGCGACGAGACACACACGGGGTAGAGTGGGCATGCGTGCGTATAAAGTCGCTCGTGCGCCGCAGCACAACCCGCGTTGCCAACTTTGCTGCGCTCTCATTTGAACGCCGTCTTCCGGGCGCGGAGGACGGAGGTCTGCGATCGGGAGTCCGCAGCCGGGGCCTGGCCGCGAACGACCGTGGACGAAGTCGAACGGCATCGCGCTCCGTGGTGGCCAGCGGCTGAAGGGCCGCGTCGCTTTCCGGGCAATCGGTTCGCCGGGTGTTCGAAGGCGTGCTGCCGAGTGAGGTCAGGGCACCCCTGAGACCGTTCCGCATCGAGAGTCTCTGTAGTGGAAAATCAACGCTGCGGACCTGATGGCATCCACGGGCGCGACGACTGCGTCGTCGAGGTGCGGGCCGCGAATCGCGCCCCGCACGCCCGGCGCATACTTGTGGCTCAGGGCGGAATGCGGCCGGAGGCGGAGCCGCCGGTGATGAAGGGCTGGCTGGCGGCCGCTGGACGTTGGCGGTCAGCCGCTGGAGTGCTTCTGCGCCCGGCGCAAGGGTACGTAGATCTCGAGGATGCTGGCATCGCTGTGCGGATCGAAGCTGCTGTCATAGCGCTCGAGATCGGGGCCCGGGCCGCTTTCGTAGGAACTCGTCGGCAGCCATTGGCCGTAGATGTAGGCGACAGTTTCGCCGATCCGCGCCACGCGCCCGCGGTGGACAAACCTGGCGTAGGTGCCGGCTGGTGACGTCCAGGTCGTCATGCCCCTGGGCACGCCCGCGCGTGCGGCCAGCGGCGCCGAGGCCAGATAGAAGATCTCGTCCGGCCGTGTGGTCGCTTCGCCGAGGGCATCGCCGCATTCGCACAGGCCGTAGAAGACTCCCGGCTCCGCGGGCTCGATCTCGTGGACGCGGGCGAAGAAGCTTTGCCACAGCCGCGGGATGACCTGGAGATTGTCCGAGTCGGCCGCGACGGCGGAGATGAACCGCGATTGCAGGCCGGCAAAGCGCCGGGCGGGAAGGGTGACGATTTCGGGGGTGAGTTTCATGTGTTGGAAATGGTGATTGAGGCTGGTGCGCGTGAGGCTGTGCCGGGGGCGACCGCCGCGGACGGCGGCGCGGCCGGAGCGCCACGCGCTCGGCGTCACGCCCATCTCCGACTTGAACGCGCGGGTAAACGCCTCGTGCGACTCGAACTGGTAGTCGAGCGCCACATCGAGGATCGTGCGGTCGGTCTGGCGCAACGCCCGTGCGGCCTCGGTCAGGCGTCGGCGCCGCAGGTAGCTGCCCGCCGGCTCGCCGACCATGGCCGTGAAGGTGCGCTGAAAGTGCCACAGCGACATCCCCGCGTGCCGCGCCAGCGCCTCAAGGCGCAGCGGACCGGTGAGTTCCTGCTCGATCAAGGCGAGAACGTGCTGGATGGCGCGGATTTGGTGCACGGGGATCGGTTGACGGCGCGCATCCTAGCACATCGGCCGCCTGCGGCGCTTGATCGATTGTGCGATTTGCCCCGGCAGGCGCCGTGGAAATCGCGGACGCGTGGGGCGGGGTGCTCTTCTCGACCAGCGGCGTGCCTGGCACGTGGGGGCGCACGACGTGAACGACGGTACAAGGCAAAGCGCCGTTCGGGGTTCTCCCGAACGGCGCTCCTTGAGGGATTCGGAATCGAGACTAGGCCCGGAGAAGACCGCGCTTGGACGATGCCAGGGCGGCCAGACCGAGATCGAAGAGGAGCACTGTCGATGCAGTATCCGGCACGCTGTGCCGGGCTGTGAGCGAAACGACCGGCCCGTTGCCGACCCGCGTGTGCAGGGTGATGTCTCCCTGGAATGGATCCCACGCCGCGAGGTCCGCCTCCAGGGCCGCCTGCGTGTTCACGCCATACGCGCCCCACCACGCAAATCCGGCCGTGCCGATGACGCCGCCGTCCACCTGCTCCCACGTCGTGGGCGTGAGCCAGGTCGCGCCGTAGTCGTCTGCGTAGAAGTCGTAGGTCACGCCGTCCCAGTCGTAATCCATCGCGATCTGGATTCGCGCGTTCGCCCGAAACATCCCGTCCGCGGTAGTGGTTTCAGCCCGCCGCTCCGACGGGCTCGGTCATCACTCCTGGCTTCCTGCCCGGCACGTCGGGACCTCGGGCGCAATATCGAGTGGAGGTCATGGTTGTGGTCGCACGCGGGCTCTCCACGCAGCCCCATCTCGACCTGCCGAAATGCGAGTCGCGCGAGCTCCTGAAGCTCTGCCGTGCAGCCAATCCCGAGGTGCTCGACCATATTCGGCGGCGCGTGGAATCAGCACAGGTGGACAGTCGTCGCACGCCTCCGCGAGCTTTCGGGCTGTCTGATCACGTGCCGTCGTGTCCTGCCTTTCTGAGGTCGGTCGGGCCAGGACGGTGGCTGGGTGCGTAAGGTCGATTCGGATTCGTTCGTTGTCCCAGGGCTCGGGCGCCCCCTGTCCATCCTGCGTCCGTGCTTTGCCAGTCAAGTTGTCTGCAACCGTCCTACAGCCTATGAAAACCTACTTCGAGCAGAAGCGTTTCACCGTGTCGACCAAGGGGCAGCCACCACCCGTCGGCGTCGACTTTCAGTTTCTCATTGGTGGCGGGCAGTTCGGCGTGCCGGCCCTCCTCTTCAACGGCATCGAGGTGAAGCCGACGCGCATCAGCAACACCAAGGCGGACAAAGGTGCCCGCTTCTTCTACGACCTTCCGGCTGTGGAACCCGGGAGTCGGGCTACCATGGTCTGCTCGGTGGATGACTTCAATACCGAGTCCAACCTCACGCCGCTCACAATGCAGCTCAGGACGGTGGGTGGTGCTGCGCTGCCGATAGCCCAATCGGGCGGGAATGTGGCAGACGACGGCATCGTGGAGTTCAGCCACGCGCAGAAATCGTTCAAACACGGCGACCGTGTGGTCTTCGACATCTTCCTGCGCTTTTCCTGACATGAAGACCATATCCGGAAAAGCATGCCACGCTCTCGCCGCGACATGCGCGCTGTGCCTGGCGCATGAGGTTTCGGCCGCGGACGAGGCAAAAATTAGCGACCTCGCACCGCCGGAGGTCGTCGCCACAGCACTTCTCGGCCAGGCGTCGACCGAGATCCCAAGGATCGAGAGTCTCGCCGACCTCGGGCTCCAGCTCGATGGCGTGCTCAATGGTGGCGGGGATTCTGCGAGTCCGATGATTGGTTTTGAGGTTGCGCCGTATTGGGCACTTGGAGGCGGGAAGGACGTCTCCTTCGAGTCTTACGTCGAGCCGGACGGACTCTGGAACACGATCCAGTATTCGACCCGCGTCTCGATCGCGCGGCAGGAATTCACGCGCACCTTGGGTGAGACCGAGGTGAAGGGCGACAGCTATGCCGTGGGGATTACGATGCTCCTCAAGAAACGTCCCATGGGGAAAACCCTCAAGGAAAGGATCGAGTCGTATCGTGCTCCGATGGGTGCGCTGAATCTCGACCGCGGCGTAAAGATCGACTCGATCGAGAACAATGAGAAGCTCACCGACGAGGAGAAGGCTGCGTTGATCGAGGCCTTGAATGCCAATTACGTCGCCAACGCTCCCGATGGCCTGAGGCAGGGCGTCGAGGATGCCTTGCACCATCGGCCAGGGGTGGATGTCAGCCTGTCGGCCGGTGTGGTCCTCGACGACTTCGAGGACGCTTCGCGGCCGGACACTCGATCAAAGACCGCCGTCTGGCTGACAGCAGCGTATAGCCCGGATACGACCGTCTTCAACTCGGACACCGAGTGCTTGGCAATCGTGCGCAGCGTTTGGGATGACACCACGGAGACCGAGATTCGGAGTACGGATTGCGGCATCCGCCTGGTACTGACGCCTCTCAAGGGTTCCATCAGCTTGTCCGCTGAGTATCTCAAGCGATTTACCGACGGCGACGACCGCGAACGCTACTCCGCCATCGCCACCTATCGATTCAACAAGTCAACGGCGGTCCTATTCAAATACACCAAGACATTCGACGAGTCAGGCGGCTCGTTTGGCATCGGCTTTGCGCAGGGCTGGGGCGGTGCTCGCGGCGCGCAATAGACGAGATGGAGCATGTGCCGGAGGCGCGGGTGGGGCGATCCCGTGGCGGTTCGTCGTGGCGATGCCCTGCCCGCACCCTCATTCCGCCTCGACCGGCTGAATCCCGTCAGCTCGCACATGATTGCGTGAGGGACGAACCTTCTGTCGGAGGTTCACGACCAGGCTGCGGATCGAGGCGTGCTCATTCAGCCGATACGGAGGGCCGGCTTGCCATTCTCGACAGGTGCTCGACCGGGGCGGACACCTATCGCGCCGACGGTGAACTCTTCTCTGGACCGGAATGGGCAAGTGCGGCGAACCGAAGATTTGTGCGTGGAACCCCACACGCTGTGTCGAGAGCCGAAGCCTTAACCCATGGAGCTGTCCGAGCCGGCGCATCGGAGTTGCGCGCGAATTTCTGCATCGGCGCTCCACCGCGCCCGCTCACTTCGCGGTGGACAGGCAGACCCGGGAATCAGGCCGGAACGCCGCCGCTCGCGGGCTGGCGACCGGGCGTCGAGTCCATGCGTTCCGATAGCTCGCGGATCGCGATCCCGGCGAGGAGGACAGGGATCGCCGCGAAGGCGAAGATCGAGGCGACCATCAGGAGCACGGCCATCCACGGCTGTACCCAGAGGAATGGGACGTTGGCCGCGAAGAGCAGCGTGCTCGCGACGATGAGCCGCGCCAGCCGGCGGTGCTCGCGGAAGAGGACGACGGCAAACACGGCGAGACCGACATAGGCCAGGGTGAATCCGGCGACATCGAGGGCGAGGAAACGGACGGCATCCGTCTGCATCATGAAGAGCACGACCTCCGGCGCGACACCCGTGGGCCGGGGATGCGCGACCAGGTGCGCGGTGAGCGGCAGTGCGTTGATGATCTCGATCAGCAGCGAGGTCACCACGAGGCAGGACCCCAGGATGATCCCGAACGGTTGCGTCCGGAATTTTGCGACCGTGAACAGCACGACCACGGGAAGGAACGAGAAGGCGTAGACAAGAACCAGCACCGGCGAGAGTCGCGCCAGCAGCGACGCGGGCGGCGGCGCGGCCTCGAGCGAGCCCGGGATGAACCCGTCCAGCCCGGTGGGCGGGACCTGGCTGATCGCACCCAGTCCGTAGAGGACGAGGCTCGCGAGTGTCGTGAAGGCGAGAGCCCGGAAGACGATTCGATGCGGGTTGTCCATGGTGATGCGTCCACTCCTGGCAGGCGGCGTGCCAAGTCGCGCGATGTGGACGCAAGGCTCTGCGGCGCAACAGAGAGCGAACAAGCGGCTCCCAGGCCTGTTCACCCGCGGATTCCAGAAACGCGTCGCGCCCGTCCCGGAACCGGGACGACGAGTGGCGGTTGTCTTCGTTAGCTTCGTCCTCGTCGGTGCAGTTGTTCGGACGGATTGTCACAATGCGGCAGAAGGCGCAAGGAACAGGGTGAGATCGCATCGAGTCACCGCTCGATGTCGGTCACGGCGGCACCGACCACCTGCCGCACGGTGGCGAGTTCACGCGCGTCGCGCTGGCTTGGTTGAACTGGCAGCCCCTTGGCGAGCAGCAGGCCTCGTCGATGTTTCTCGGCGCCGACTGCGAGCTGAGTCGCGACCCGAAGTGGACGATCGAGGTGGAGAATTTCCCGGTCCAATGATCGACGGGGTCGATCGCTCCTGAGGATCGATTCGCTTCGCGTCGTCCATCACTGCGCGCGCCAGCGGCGATATCCTCGCCGACTTGCGTGAAGCTGCGCCCGCGGACAGAAGCGATGAGTTTTCAGCTGTCGGCGATGAGCAGCTGAGGCCGCGGTCGGCGGCAGGGGATCAGCACCCCGACCCCGTTCCGCCGTCGTCATCGCGACCACCGCCGGCTCCAAGAGTTCTACCACGTCGCGGGCGAGTGCGGGCTGCTCCTCGACCAGCGGGAGCCGATGGTGGTGGCGACTGGCTTGGGGTCAGAACTTCCGCAACACGCCGATGCTGAAGCGTTGGGAGTCCAGGTCGATTTGAGTGACGTCCTCCACCCAGACGGCGTCCAAGCCGCCGATCAGGGTCCATGTCTCGTTGAGGTCATGGCTGAGGCGGAGGCCGAAGGAGACTCCCCCGTCGCCCAGGGCGAGATACTTGGCGAAGAGGTCCACGCGGGTTTCGGGCCGGAAGCCGAGGCTCAGGCCGACCTCGACCGATGCGCCGACTTCGTCGTCGCTGCCCGATCCGCCGAAGACCGGGTCGGTGACAATACTGTCCAGGTCGGAACTGCGCACATACTCCACGCCGGCCTGTGCGTAGCCGTCGAGGTTCCACGTGTCCCAGGTCGCGAGCGCGCGGATCGTCCCGATGCTGACACTCGCCTGCATCAAACCGGCATCGTCATCCAGGCGCGAGAGGTCGGCCACGCCGCGCGCGTACCAGACGTCGCCCAAGAGCACGTGCCCCTCGGCGCGCAGGCCGAACATATCCAAATCCTCCTCACCGCCGTCCGGCCCTTCACTCCCGGGCGGTCCGTCCAGTTCGAACGAACCCGTGTGCAGGGAAAACCCCAGGTGGTCGGACCGCCAGGGATGCTCGGCGTACGCGGCGGTTGCGCCCGCCAAAGTCAGGAGGAGAACGGCAATCGGTGTGGTCGTTTTCATGTCGTGCGTTCGGGTGGGGAGTTGTGTTGCTTGGGAAGAGACCGCGTTTCAGGCGACGCGGGCACTCGCCCGTTGCGACCTGCTGAAGGCGAGCTTTTGCGCCGGAGACGGAAGATGGAGCGGGTGGGTTGTCAACCGGGCGACGCAAGATGTAGCCGGCGCCTTCTTCGCGCGCCGCGGCCCCGAAAACGCTAGACCGAACCGACGGGTGTGATGAGCCCTGTGCCAGCTCGCTGGAGGCCGCGCGCTCGCGGGCAGCCTACGACGGATGATGCCGGCACCGCACAGTCCTTGTCGCGCTCCGAACCGACGACATCAGATCTCGATTGTCGACCGACACGTCGAGCGATCGCGCTGAGCGGAGGTTTACCTGGGTTTGCGACTGGCGCCCCAGATCAGCCACACGGCGAGCGCGACGATGAGGATCAGCCACCACAGGTAGCGAATCTCGCGGGCCCCGAGTTCGACGAAGCGCAGGACGGACGGGAAAAGCAGGCAGAGTGTCACGATCACCGCGACGAGCACGGCGAGTTGGATACCGGCGCGCTGACGGGGAGTCATGGCGGACCTTGTTGAAGAGATGCGCTAGCGCCGGGGCCCGGGCGCGGGTTTGCCCGCCGGCGCGGGTGTGGCGCGCTGGAGTTGATCGAGCTGCAACAACAGGTTCGCACCCCCATCGGCCCCGACCACGAGCGGCGAGCGGCCGTTCCACGTCTGCACGACCTGGAGTTTGAAGAAGCTGGGATTCTCCCGCAGCGCCTGGCCGCGGATCGCGATGGCCTCCGCCTCTCCCTTGGCGATGATCACCGCAGTTTCGGCCTCGATCTGCGTCTGGATCTGGGTGAACTTCGCCCGCTCGGCCTCCTGCTCCTGCACCATCTTCTGCTCGATCGCGGATTCAAGTTCTGGAGACAGCGTGATGTCGTAGAGCACCAGGTCGACGATATCGAGAAACCCGTCGCCGATCTTGCGGCGCGCGAGCTCGAGGGCCTTGGCCTTCACTTCCTCGCGTTTTTTCACGAACATCTCCGCGCTCTGCACGGCCGCCGCCTCCTTGAGGGCCTCCAGCACGCGCGGCGCGATCAGGTTGTCGAACGGCTCGCCGGCGTATTCCTGAAAAATCTTCACGACCGACTGCTCGGGCACGCGGTAGAGCACCCGCAGCTGCACTTTCACCTGCTGCAGGTCGGAGGAATAACACTCCGCCGGCAGGGAGCGGGTCTGCTGGCGAATCGAGATCTGCTCGATGTGCGTGAGGAACGGCTGGCGAAATCCGAAGCCCTCCGGCTGGAAATCGGCCGCCACTTTGCCGAGCGTCACCGCCACGCCGCGATGGCCCGGCTGCACCACGTAGGTGCCGGCCGTCAGCGCGACGATCGCGACAAAGACCAGCAGCGCGATGCCGATCATTTTGCCCAGGTGGGCCGGGC